>CAVHKV010000118.1:0-6689 GCA_963636635.1 uncultured Bacteroidales bacterium | reverse complement strand
GCATCTACATCCTCGACCTCAAGCAGACCATCCTCGACGCCGACAAGGCCTACACCTTCCTGAAGGAGACCGCTGCCAAGGGCGGCAAGATCCTCTTCGTCGGCACCAAGAAGCAGGCCCAGGAGCCCGTCGCCACCCAGGCCGCCCGCTGCGAGATGCCCTACATCAACCAGCGTTGGCTCGGCGGCGTTCTCACCAACTTCGTGACCATGCGCTCCCGCGTCGAGCGCATGGAGGAGCTCGAGGCCATGGTCGAGGACGGCCGCATGGCCGCCCGCGGCAAGAAGGAGCAGAGCGTCCTCACCAAGGAGCTCGAGAAGCTGCAGCGCAACCTCGGTGGCGTCCGTGACATGAAGCAGCTCCCGGCCGCCCTCTTCGTCATCGACTCCAAGCGCGAGGAGCTCGCCATCCGCGAGGCCAACCGCCTGCACATCCCGGTCGTCGCCCTGCTCGACACCAACTCCGACCCCGACGTCGTCGACTTCGGCATCCCGGCCAACGACGACGCCATCCGCTCCGTCGCCCTCATGACCGAGCTCGTCGCCGACGCCGTCCTGGCCGGCACCGGCAAGGAGCAGATCACCGCTGAGGAGATGGCCGCTGGCGCCACCACCCCCGCCGTGGAGGCCACCGAGGCTGAGTAAGCCCCTGGCTTTTCGCAATTCGTATTGGTGGGCGCCGTCTGAGATGCAGGCGGCGCCCGTATGTAAGTAGCTATGCGCCCAGCGCAGAAAACGAGAGAGAGGCACACATGGCTCAGATCACCGCCGCGCTCGTCAAGGAGCTCCGCGAGATGACCGACTCCCCGATGATGGAGTGCAAGAAGGCCCTCGTCGAGGCCGACGGCGACCTCGAGAAGGCCGTCGACGTCCTTCGTAAGATGGGCATCGCCAAGGCCGTCAAGAAGGCCGGCCGTGAGACCAACGAGGGCACCTGCGCCGCCTTCGTCTGCGAGTGTGGCTCCGCCGCCGCCCTCGTCGAGGTCACCTGCGAGACCGACTTCGTCGGTGGCAACCCCAAGTTCACCGGCTTTGCCAAGAACGTCGCCGAGGTCGTCGCCAAGGCTAACCCGGCCGACGTCGAGGCCCTTCTCGCCGCCGACTTCTCCGAGGGTGAGACCGTCGAGGCCGCCCTCACCGAGATGATCCACACCATGGGCGAGAACATGAAGATCGCCCGCTTCGCCCGCCGCGCCGGCGAGGGCGTTGCCTTCGGCTCCTACTGCCACTCCAACGGCAAGCTCGCCACCATCGTCGAGTTCAAGATCGGCAAGCCCGAGACCGCCAAGGCCGAGGCCTTCCAGACCTTCGCCCACGACGTGGCCATGCAGGCCGCTGCCGCCGGTGCCGTCGCCGCCACCCGTGAGGATGTCCCGGCCGACGTCGTCGAGCACGAGATGAGCATCTACAAGGCCCAGGCCGCCGAGTCCGGCAAGCCCGAGGCCATCCAGGTCAAGATTGCCGAGGGTCGCCTCAACAAGTTCTACGGCGAGTCCGTCCTCTCCGAGCAGGCCTTCATCAAGGACGGCGACATGACCATCCGTCAGTACGCCGACAAGGTCGCCAAGGAGCTCGGTGACACCATCGAGGTCGTCGCCTTCGACCGCTTCACCTTCGGCGAGTAGCCGCTAGTCTTAGCGCGTACAAGCCCGGCACCCACGAGGTGCCGGGCTTTTTTGTGGCCATTCGCGCCTAGCGCAAGTTGTGCGCTTGGGCAATTATGTGGACGTGGCGACAGGCTGATGGATTGAGATGGCGGGGGGATATCGGCTGTGTCGTTACGCAGGCCAAGCAGTCACCTCCGGCCTGGACTGCGGACGCGCGTAGACCGTTTCTCCAGCTCTAATCCAGTGGCACTTGGCTGTGAGTTCAATCGCCGCCCGCATTTGCATGCCCTGTGGCCGTTTCCGTTTGCGGCGGGTCTACTTTGGCCCTCTGCTAGAATTTCTAAGAATGCGAACCCGAGGAAGGGGAGTTCCGTTGACGGACTACAAGTACAAGCGCGTGTTGCTCAAGCTCTCTGGCGAGGCCCTCATGGGCAACGGCGGCTATGGCATCGACCCCAAGGTGGTCGACCACCTCGCCGAGGAGATCAAGACCATCCACGATGACGGCATAGAGATCGGCGTCGTCGTCGGCGGCGGCAACATCTTCCGCGGCGTCGCGGGTGCCGCCGGCGGCATGGATCGCGCCCAGGCCGACTACATGGGCATGCTCGCTACCGTCATGAACGCCCTGGCCCTGCAGGACAGCTTCGAGCGCCACGGCATGACCTCGCGCGTGCTCTCCGCCATCAAGATGGACCAGGTCTGCGAGCCCTACATCCGCCGTCGCGCCATCAAGCACCTCGAGAAGGGCTACATCACCATCTTCGCTGCCGGCTCGGGCAACCCCTACTTCACCACCGACACCGCGGCGGCCCTTCGCGCCTGCGAGATCGACGCCGACTGCCTCATGAAGGCCACCAAGGTCGACGGCATCTACGACGCCGACCCGATGAAGGACCCCGAGGCCAAGAAGTTCGACACCATCACCTACCACGAGGTTCTCACCCGCAACCTCAAGGTCATGGACACCACTGCCACCGCCCTGTGTGGTGACAACAACATGTCCCTCATCGTCTTTAACATTGACCAGCCGGGCGTCTTCGCCGACGCCCTCAAGGGCCTGCCGGTCGGCACCACCGTCGTTGGGGAGGAGACCAACTAATGAGCGAGATCACCGACAACGCACGTAACCGCATGGAGAAGTGCCTCGAGTCCCTCAAGGCCAACTTTTCGAGGGTCCGCACGGGCCGCGCCAACCCGCACGTGCTCGACGCCATCATGGTGGACTACTACGGCCAGGCCACGCCCGTGACCCAGCTCGCCGGCGTCAAGGTCCCCGAGGCCAGCATGCTCGTCGTGGAACCCTGGGACAAGTCGAGCCTGAACGCCATCGAGAAGGCCATCTCCCAGTCCGACCTGGGCATCACGCCCTCCAACGACGGCGCCGTCATTCGCCTGCCGTTCCCCAAGCCCACCGGTGAGCGCCGCAAGGAGCTCGCCAAGGAGTGCCGCGGCTTTGCCGAGGAGGCCCGCGTGGCCGTGCGCAACGTCCGCCGCGAGGCCAACGCCAAGCTTGAGCGCGACGAGGAGCTTTCCGAGGACGACGTGCGCCGCGAGCAGGCCAAGGTCCAGAAGCTCACCGACGAGTTCGTCGCCAAGATCGACGAGGCCACCAAGGCCAAGGAAGCCGAGGTCATGGAGATCTAGGCTCCGCCATCTACCACCTTTGAGCACCATCAGGAGACTTACGTGCAGCGCGACGAGCAAAAGTTGATCGAGTACTTTTCGCAGGCGCCCGAGGACGTGTCAATCGACGACGTCGACCTCGGGCGTCTGCCCCGCCACATCAGCATCATCATGGACGGCAACGGCCGCTGGGCCACCCGCCAGGGCAAGGAGAGGGGAGAGGGCCATGTGGCCGGCATCTCCAGCCTGCGCGAGACCATCACGGCCTGCGTGCGCCTGGGCGTCGACGTGCTGAGCGCCTACGCCTTCTCCACGGAGAACTGGAAGCGCCCCCAGCACGAGGTGGACCTGCTCATGCACCTCTTTGCCACGACGCTTCTGGCCGAGCTGCCGCTCTTCCACCAGGAGAACGTGCGCCTGGAGTTTTTGGGCGACATCGAGGCGCTGCCCGAGAAGACCCGCGAGGTCTTTGAGCAGGGCTTGGCAGAGACGGCCGACCACACCGGCATGACGCTCGCGCTTGCCGTGAATTACGGCTCGCGCGCCGAGCTCACCCGCGCCGCGCGCCTCATCGCGCAGGACGTGGCCGCAGGCAAGCTCTCCGCAGACGAGATTGACCAGAACGCGGTGGCGAGCCGCCTCTACACGGCCGACCTCGGCGACCCGGACCTGCTCATCCGCACCTCCGGCGAGCTGCGCCTCTCCAACTACCTGCTGTGGCAGCTCGCATACAGCGAGTTCTACGTCACAGACACCCTCTGGCCCGACTTCGACCGCTGGGAGCTCCTGCGCGCCATCCGTTCGTTCCAGAGCCGTGACCGTCGCTTTGGCGGGGTGAAGGCATAGTGTCCCCAGACCCGTCCAACAAGCCGGCCAAGGCGCCGAGGAACCTCGACACCGCCTCCGACTCTTTCGAGCGTAAGCGCGAGGCGCGAGCTTCCGTGCGTGAGCCCGAGAGCACGCGCAGCCAGAAGGCGCGCAGCTGGACGGAGAAGTTCCTCACACGCACGCTCTCCGGCCTCGTCTACGCCGGCGTCATCCTCGCATGCCTGTTCTGGGGCCGCGTGCCCACCATGGTGCTCGTCTGCGCCATGTCGTGGCTGTGCTGCTCGGAGTTCTTCCGCATGGCGCGCCTGGGCGGCCGCATGCCCAACGAGTTCGTGGGCCTGGCCGCGGCGGCGCTCTACCCGCTGGCCGCGCTCTACAAGCCCGAGGCGCAGACGGCCGTGACCTTGCTGCTCATGCTTGCCGTGGGCACCTGGTACGTCCTCACGCCGAGGGCGAGCATCTCCGACGCCGCCATGACGGTCTTCGGCGCGGCCTACACGGGGCTTCTCTACTCCTCGATCGTCACCGTGCGGGCCTGCGAGCCTGGCTTTGAGGGAGCCTTGCTCACACTTGGCATCATGGGTTCGGTGTGGGTGAACGACGCCTTCGCCTACATCTTTGGCTCGCGCTTTGGCAAGCACAAGCTGGCGCCGCGCATCTCTCCCAACAAGAGCTGGGAGGGCTTCGTCGGCGGCCTTTTGGGCTCCTGCCTTATCTGGCTCGTCCTCGTAGCGCTGGGCGTTCGCAACATCCAGTGGCCGCTCGCCGTCGTCGCCGGCATCCTGTGCGGTGTGGCGGGAGTGGCCGGAGACCTCTTCGAGAGCCGCCTCAAGCGCGCCGTGGGCGTTAAGGACACTGGCAACCTCATCCCGGGCCACGGCGGCATGCTCGATCGCTCGGATTCCATGCTCTTTGCCACGATGACGGCCTACTTCGTTCTTCACTTCGGGGGAATCCTGTGAACATCTTTGAAGCAACTTGCTCCAGCCAGCAGCGCCAGCGCCCCACGCGTTTGGCGCTTCTTGGTTGCACCGGCTCCATCGGCACCCAGACGCTCGACATCTGCCGCATGCACCCCGACAAGGTGCAGCTCGTGGCCGTGGCCGCAAACTCGTCTGCCAAGCAGCTGGCCGCCATCGCCCGCGAGTTCGGCGTGCGCCACGTGGCCCTCTGTGACGAGAGCCACAAGAACGACCCTGAGCTCGAGGGCCTGCCCGCGGGCTGCGAGCTCGGCTTTGGCCAAGACGCGGTGACGAGGCTCGCCGGGCTTGACGACGTGGACACCGTGCTCGTGGCCGTGGTGGGCGAGGCTGGCATCTGGGCGAGCGCCGAGGCGCTGCGCGCCGGCAAGATCTGGGCGCCCGCCAACAAGGAGGCCCTCGTCATCGGCGGCGAGCTGCTCATGCCCATGGCCAAGCCCGGCCGCGTGCTGCCGGTGGACTCCGAGCACAACGCCATCTATCAGTGCCTCGTGGGCGAGCGTCGCCAGGACGTGAGCAAGATCTGGCTCACCTGTTCGGGCGGCCCCTTCTTTGGCCGCACGCGCGACGAGCTCAAGGACGTCACCGCCGCCATGGCGCTCGCGCACCCCACCTGGAAGATGGGCGCCAAGATCACCATCGACTGCGCCACCCTCATGAACAAGGGCCTTGAGGTCATCGAGGCGCACCACCTCTTCGACGTGCCCATCGACGACGTCAACGTTCTGGTGCACCGCCAGAGCAAGATCCACTCCGCCGTGGAGTTCGCCGACGGTTCGGTGAAGGCGCAGCTCGGGCCCTCCGACATGCGCGTGGCCATCCAGTACGCCCTGAGCTACCCCGAGCGCTGGGAGAGTCCTGCCACCCACGTGGACTGGCGCTCCTCCGAGCCGCTCACCTTCGCTGCACCCGACACCGATGCCTTCCGCTGCCTGGAGCTCGCGCTCGAGGCTGGTCGCGTGGGCGGGACCCTGCCCTGCGCCATGAACGCCGCAAACGAGGTGGCCAACGAGGCCTTCCGCGCCGGCCAGTGCGGCTTCTGGGACATCGACGGCGTGGTCGAGGCCGTCATGGACGCCACCCACGTGGAGAAGCTCACCTCCTTCGAGCAGGTCGCCGAGGTGGACGCCCTGGCCCGCGCCCGCGCGGCCGAAGAGCTGCGGAGCCGCGCATGAGCGCCCTCGTATCTGTGATCAAGGCAGTCTTCTGGGGCTGCCTGCTGCTTTCCGTCCTCGTCTTCATCCACGAGGGCGGCCACTACGTCGCCGCGCGCGCCTTTGGCATGCGCGTCACGGAGTTCTTCCTCGGCATGCCTTGCAAGTGGCGCCTCTCGCACAAGAGCAAGTCGCATGGGACTGAAGTTGGCGTAACGCCCATCCTGCTTGGCGGTTACAACCGCATCTGCGGCATGGACGGCTTGCCTGGCGAGCATGCCGCGGACGTTCTCGCCTATGTTGCTGGGCATGGTCGCGTTGAGGTCGCCCGACTCGCCGAAGACCTCGGCATTACCGAGGACGAAGCGTATGGCGAGCTCGGCGTCCTTTGCGACTGGGCCTCGCTTGAGCCTTACTATGACGAGCGGGCTGGCGAGCGTCCGGGGCAGTCAGATTGGCCAGACCAGGTGCAAACCGTGCGCCGCGACGCCAACC
>CAVHKV010000117.1:0-6705 GCA_963636635.1 uncultured Bacteroidales bacterium | reverse complement strand
ACCATCCAGGAGAAGGACATCCAGGCCGGCACCTTCGTGAACACCGCCTCCGTCAAGTTCTCTGGCGGCGAGGAGTTCAGCAACACCGACACCGTGACGGTGGAGGAGAAGAAGGCCCACCTGAGCGTTGAGAAGACCACCACCTCCACGCCCAAGAACGGCAGCACCTACGCCTTGGGCGAGACCATCTCCTATGACGTCAAGGTCACCAACGACGGCAACATCACGGTGTATGACGTCACCACCACCGACACCCTGCCCGGTGCCAAGCTGGCGGCCGGCCAGAGCGCCAACGTGGGCTCGCTCGCCCCCGGCGCGTCCGCCACGGTGAAGTACGTCTACACCGTGACCGAGGCCGACGTCGTGGCCGGCAAGGTCACCAACGGCGCCACCGCCTCTGGCAACAGCTCCGCCGGCAAGACCGACGTCACGCCCGGCACCACCACCGACGAGGTCGAGTCCGGCCACGCCGACCTGGTCGTCACCAAGAAGGTCACCTCCACGCCCGCCAACGGCAGCAGCTATGCCCTCGGCGAGACCATCGAGTACGCCATCACCGTGACGAACAAGGGCAACCTCACCGCCAGGGACTTCCAGGTCAACGATGACAACGCGGACAACTTCACGCCTGTGACCATTGGCGAGCTGGCCCCCGGCGCCACCACGCAGGTCATCAAGGCCACCCACGTCGTGACCTCCGCCGACGTCCTGGCCGGCAAGGTCACCAACTCCGCCACCGTCAGCGGCGGCAAGACCGTCGATCCTTCGGTCAAGCCCAAGCCGACGCCCGGCGAGGTTGACGCCGACGTGGTCACCCCCGACACCACGCTCGTGGTGAACAAGGTCGCCGCCGCTGCCAAGGAAGGTGCCTACAAGCTGGGCGAGGAGGTCAGCTTCACCATCACCGTCACCAACAAGGGCAACGTGGCCTACAACAACGTGAAGGTGACCGACGAGCAGACCGGCCTCTCCGAGACCATCGAGACGCTCGCCGTGGGCGAGAGCCGCTCCTTCACCACTACTCACACCATCACCGAGGCCGACCTCGTGAAGGGCTCCTACGCCAACACGGCCACCGCCACGGCCGATCCCGTGACCGACCCGAAGACCGGCAAGGACGTCACGCCCTCCGGCACCGACACCGAGACCATCTCCACCGAGGAGGTCGAGGGCGCCATCACGGTCACCAAGACCGCGGCCAACGGCTCCTACGCCGCCGGCGACACGGTTGAGTACACCATCACGGTTGCCAACACCGGCAACGTGACCGTCTACGACATCAACGTGGTCGATGCCAAGACGGGCCTCTCCGAGACCGTGACCCTGGCCAAGGGCGAGACCCGCAGCTTCACCACCAGCTACGTGGTCACCGACGAGGACATCGCGGCCGGCACGCTCTCCAACACCGCCACCGCCAAGGGCGCCGACCCCAAGGGCGGCGAGGTTGACGGCACCGACACCGAGGTCATCGACGACGCCACCCAGCCCGACCCGGACAACCCGGAGAAGCCCACGCTCAAGCGCGAGCTCAACGTCTCCGAGCTGAACGACGTCGAGTACAACGGGCAGTCCCAGCAGCTGGCCCCGGCCGTCACCGACAAGTACGGCAACCTGCTGGTTGAGGGCACCGACTACACGCTGAGCTACAGCGCCGACACCACCAACGTCGGCCAGGTCACGGTTACCGTGACGGGCATCGGCAACTACGCCGGCGTCATCGACCGCAGCTACAACATCACGCCCGCCGCCCTCACCATCACCACGGGCAGCGCCGTGAAGTCCTACGACGGCACGGCCCTCACCAACGCTGACATCCGCGTTGACGGCCTCAGGGGCAACGACGCCGTGTACGCCGCCACCACCGGCACCATCACCGAGGTCGGCAGCGCCACCAACACCTACGCCATCGACTGGCTCGAGACGGACAAGAACAACTACACCGTCACCGAGAACCTCGGCGAGCTCGTCGTGACCGCGGCCGCGGTGGTGCCCAACACGCCCGGCAACAGCCCGGCCAGCCCCGACGGCACCGTGATCGACGCCATCGCCGACTCCCTGGCCGACGCGGCCGCCGCTATCACCGGCGAGCAGGACGGCGAGCAGATCTTTGACGCCGAGAACCCGTTGGGCAAGAACGCGCACGCCGCCTGCTGGGTGCACTTCTACATGATCATCGGCATGGCCGTGACGCTGCTCTACGGCCTCTCCGTTGACGTGCGTCGCCGCCGCTTCTCCGGCAAGCTTGCCGGTCAGCTGAACGACGTGCTCGGCGGCACCGAGGGGAGCGAGGCCTAATGAAGAAGAGCAACTGGCTTCTGCTTGGCTTGGCCGCCGTGGCCGCGGCGTTCCTGCTCTACCTGTGGGTGTACCTGGGGTTCTACAAGATCGATAACCCGCTCGACGCCATCCTCGGCATTGGCTGGTGGGTCATCATCGCCCTGCTGGGCTACCTCATCGCCAAGAACGAGAAGGAGCGCCAGCGCCGGGTACGCACCATCTACGTGGAGGAGGGCAAGCTCTTCAACAGCGAGACCGGCGAGGTTGAGCTGGAGCAGGGCACCACGGTGGCTGAGGCCGCCGGCAAGCTGCTTGCGGGGCTCAAGTACGGCTTTGAGCGCAAGGAGCTGCCCGAAGGGGCCAAGGTCGCCTTCGTGATCGAGTCTGACGAGTACAAGGACTCCGACGAGCCCACGTGGAAGGGCAAGGTCACCAAGGTGGTGCCCGACGGCGAGAACGTCGTCACCGAGTTTGACGGCACCGACCAGCTCGTAGCCGCCCTAGCGGCATAGGGCGCGCCGCATACGCAAGCCTCAGAGGCCCGGACCCGCGTCCGGGCCTCTGTTGTTTTCGCAGGTATCCGCCTATTTTTTGTTTGTGAAGCGGGGTGCCGTTCGGCGAAAGGGGCATTTGAGGCTGAAAGGCCTCTGTTATGCTAACCAAGTTGTATCAATTGCCGTCATTTGCCCTCGTACGGACGTGCAAAAGCGCCTGCCGGGGGCATCTTCTTGAGCATTGAACGGGTGGGGACTTCCGCAACGGTCCCATGGGGAGGAAAAGCTTGGTGAATCGCCGCAAAACCGAGGGCCGCGTATGCCGCGCGGCGGCAACTGCGCCTGGCACTGGGCAGAGGCGTGGCTCCGGGGAGGGCCAGGGGCCTGCTGTTGAGATGCCGCACGGTTCCACGAACCAGGCTGTTCCCGCGGGCGTGCACGAAGCAAGCGAGCCGCTTGCCGCCGATGCCTCCCCTCGCTCCCTCAGCCAGCTGATGACCCGCAGGGGCTTCTTGGCGGGCGCCCTTTCCCTCACGGCTGGCGCGGCGCTGGTCGCCGGCGCTTCCGTCTCGCTCGGTGGCTGCAGCTCCACGGGCTCCAGCTCTGACCTCAAGACCGTCGTCGTTGGTTGCGACTCCTACCCTCCCGCCAACTACCTGGACGAGAACGGCGATCCGGCGGGCTTTGACGTGGACATCACCACCGAGGCCTTTGGCCGTATGGGCTACGCCCCCAGCTTCAAGTACATCAACTGGGAGGAGAAGGCCGACCTCGTGGCCGCCGGCGAGATTGACTGCATCGCCGGCTGCTTCACCATGACCGGCCGCGAGCGGGACTACCGCTGGGCCGGACCCTACCTGCGTAGCCGCCAGGTGGTGGCCGTTGACCCCTCCAGCAGCATCTACACCCTGGCCGACCTCGAGGGCAAGGTCGTGGCCGTGCAGTCCACCACCAAGCCCGAGGGCATCTTCCTCAACCGCACCAAGGAGGGCCTGCCGCAGGTGCGCAAGCTCTACTCCTTCGCGGACCGCTCGCTGCTGTACCCGGCGCTCAGCAAGGGCTACGTCGATGCCGTGGCCGCGCACGAGATGTCCATCCAGCAGTACGAGCAGGACTACGGCATCGAGTACCGCATCCTGGACGAGAGCCTGCTCGAGGTGGGCCTGGGCGTGGCCTTTTACAAGGACGACGAGCGCGGCATCGCCGAGCAGCTCGATGCCGTCTTTGAGGAGATGTTGGCCGACGGCTCCATGGAGAGCATCGTCTCCAGCTACTTTGAGGATGCCGCGTACCTGACGGAGGTGGACGGCCTTGTCAACGAATAACGAGCAGGACATGCGCGAAGCTGCCGCCTCTCCGCAGGAGGCGGGGGCCGCTGAGGTCACGGGCGCTGGCGTGGATGCCGGGGCCGTCGGCCCCGCGAACGCTGAAGCCCACGCCACCGCCGCCAACTCCGCGAATTCCGAACCCCACAACCCCAACGACACCGAAGACGGCGCCGAGCCCGACGAGGTGCGCGTGTCGCGGCTGGGCAAGGCCTTCGGCACCAGGCTGCGCGTGCTCATGGCGCTCGGCCTCGTGGCCCTGATGCTTGCCGTGGGCATCGTGAGCTACCGCTACTCCTACAACGCCGTGGCGGACCGCTCGCAGAGCATGCTCAGCTACATCCGCAGCCAAACGCTCGTGTACGAGTCTTACAACAGCGCCAGCTCGGCCAAGAGCATGATGCGCTCGGTGGAAAACGCGAGCCACCTGGAGCACGACCTCAGCGCCGAGCCCACGGCCGCGGAGCTGCGGACCTGCGTTGAGGAGCTGCGCCTCACCGACGCCATGGTGCTCGACGCCGAGGGCAACCTCATTGTTGAGTACTCCAAGGACGGCGTTGGCTACGAGGACCTCAAGGCCGAGCTCGCGAGCGAGGCCGTGCTCGAGGTGGCCGAGTACCCCGCCAAGGTCTACAGCTCGCGCGTGACGCTCGCCGACGGCTCCACCGTGGACATTGGCGCGGCCTGCCGCTCAGGCGGCGATGGCATCTTCGTCACGCTCTACCACACGAGCGCCGAGTACGCCAACCGCTACACCCTCACCGTCCAGAGCCTGCTCAGCGGCTACAACCAGTCCGACAACGGCACCGTGGTGGTGGAGAAGGACGGCGAGCTCATCGCCTCCAACGACGAGAGCCTCATCGGTACCTCCACGAGTGACAAGGCCACGGGAGACCACGGCGTCGTGGCCCAGATCAAGGAGAAGGCCAGCGGCGGCGACACCGTGATCGTGGCCTCGGACTCGGGCCTCTACTTTGGCACGATGGGCAAGGCGCGCGAGAACTACGTCTACGTGTACCGCCCCCTCACCATGGCGCTGAGCAGCATCGTCATGGGCGAGACCCTGGCCGTGGCGGCCTACTTGGGGCTGCTCGCCCTGTTCATCTACGTCAGGCACGCCACCGAGCGCGAGTACCTGGCCCAGCGCCTCGCCACCGAGCGCGACTTCAACGAGCTTTTGAGCTCGGCGCGCGACGAGGCCGAGAGCGCCAACCGCGCCAAGACCGAGTTCCTCCAGCGCATGAGCCACGACATCCGCACGCCCATCAACGGCATCATCGGCATGGTGGACATCGCCGGCGCCTCGCCGGAAGACATGGACAAGCAGGCCGAATGCCGCGCCAAGATCCGCGATGCGTCCTCCATGCTGCTCGACCTCGTGAACGAGATCCTCGACATGAGCAAGCTGGAGAGCGGCAGGGTGACGCTCAGCCACGAACCGCTGAACCTGGCCGACTCGCTCAGGAGCTCGTACGCCGTGGTGGAGCGCCTGGCGGGCGAGAAGGGCGTGAGGCTCTCGCTGGACGTGAGCGGCCTGGAGCACCCCTGGGTCATGGGCAGCCCCACCACCGTGCGCCGCCTCTTCCTCAACATCGTGAGCAACGGCGTGAAGTACAACCGCGAGGGCGGCAGCCTTGCCGTGACGGCCGTCGAGCGCGGCTTTGACGGCGAGCGCGCCACCTATACCTTCACCTTTGCCGATACGGGCATTGGCATGAGCGAGGAGTTCCAGCGCCACCTCTTTGAGCCCTTTGCGCAGGAGGGAGTGGCCGAGCGCACGAGCTTTGGCGGCACCGGCCTGGGCATGCCCATCACCAAGCGCCTGGTTGAGGTGATGGACGGCTCCATCACCTACACGAGCAAGCAGGGCGTGGGCACCACCTTTGTGATTGAGGTGCCGTTTGAGGTCTGCGACGCCGAGGGCAACAGCCTGCAGGACGACGGCGCCGAGGCCCCGACGCTCGAGGGCGTGCGCGTGCTTGTGGCCGAGGACAACGAGCTCAACGCCGAGATTGCCGAGTTTGTGCTCGAGCGCGCCGGCGTGGAGATGGAGCTTGCCACCAACGGCCAGCAGGCGGTGGAGATGTTTGCCGCCAGCGAGCCGGGCCACTACGACGCCATCCTCATGGACGTGATGATGCCCGTGATGGACGGCCACACGGCCACGCGCAAGATCCGCGCCATGGACCGCGAAGACGCCGGGCTGCCCATCATCGCCATGACGGCCAACGCCTTCGCCGACGACCGCATCAAGGCCAAGGAGGCCGGCATGGACGACCACCTCTCCAAGCCGCTCGACGCATCCAAGCTGGTGAAGACGCTGGCGAGGTTCGTGAGGCGGAAGTAGGGGAGCGCGGCGGCGCGGCGGCGTGCGGGCGCACGGACGGCGCGGGCGTGCGGCCCGACTGCAGCCCGGCGGCGCCGTGTTAAGCGTCCGCGGCCGGCGCCCTTCTCGCGCGGCGGAGCGTTTGGGCGCAAAACGCCCGCTCGTTCGGCTGAATCGGTTACGGATGTGATGGGCAGGCCAGAGCTTTCAGGGTTACGATAGGAACGCTGCGCCCGCGCGTTATTCGCGGCGCGGGCCACGGGTTTTACAGCATATGGGCGGG
>CAVHKV010000116.1:0-6710 GCA_963636635.1 uncultured Bacteroidales bacterium | reverse complement strand
GCATCAAAGGGTGCCTGGAATCAAGCCCCTGCTGAAGCGGAAGGAACTGGCGGGCGCTCGGCAATACATATCGCCGCGGCTTGGCGGCATAGAAAGCCATCCTCAGCGGCAAGGCGAAAGTGTGCCGGCCGAATGGGGCTAAGGCGTGTTAGCACTGCCCCAACCGAAGCCCCTAGCGGCGCCAGAAGACGACGCCGAGGGTGACGAGGACGCCGCCGGCAATGAGGAAGGGCAGCACCTGCGTAAGGCTAAGGCTGTCGTCTCCGGTTTGGGAGATGCGCTCACGGCTCCGGCTCGGGCTGCTGGCCTCGTCCGGCGTGGCGGGGACGTCGCTGGTCTCGACCTTGCACTCCGAGGCGATGTTGTAGGTCCACACGTCGTCGATGAGACGCGGCAGGCTCTCGAGGTAGGTGGTGGGCGTGTAGACCGTCTCGCCCGCGGTGACGGACGATCCGCTCACGAGGTAGAGGCCGGCCTCAAGACCGGAGAAGCCGGTCTGGCCGGCGGCGTTGGTGGTGGCGCTGGCCTCGGCTTCGAGCCCCTGCTCCTGCGCCCAGGCGAGCAGCGTCTTTGCCGCGCCGTCCCAGTCGCTTGCCTTCTCAAGCGAGGCCACGTCAACGCCGGCCCCCTCGTAGGCCTGGTCCAGCACGTAGTTGCCCGTGTGGTCAAAGCTGGCCACGCGCCAGAGCTTGAACTCGGAACCCTCCACGGCCACGTCCCCCGCCTTTGCGGTGAGCGTAAGCGAGCAGGCGCGGCTGGGGTCGATCTTGTCCGCGGCCTGGGCGGGCACCGGCGCCGCAAGCAGGCAGGCACAGGCAACCACCACAACGGCAAGCATCAGGTTCTTTACTAGCCTATTCACGGAAGTGAGCTCCTTCGTTGGTTGACGTCTTGCCCGCGTGCCGCCGTATCAGGGCGGCGATGCCGAAGGCGACCACGAGCGCGAGCAGCGCCAGGGCAATCTTACCTTTGAGCCCCAGGCTGCGGGAGAGCTGGCTTACGGCCGTGACCTCGCCGGAATTGTCCATGTCTGCCACGCGATGTCCCCGCACGAGCAGGCGCTGGGTGTTCACGCCGTAGGGCGTGCAGGTGAGGAGGGTCACGTAGTCGCCGTCCTGCTCGGGCTTGAGGGCAGAGACCTCGCTCGGCTCCACCATCAGGATCTGGTCCACCTCGTAGGCAAGCGTCTGGCCCAGGACGTGGAGGGCAAAGCGGTCGCCTACCTGCAGCTGGTCCAGGTCGGTGAAGAGCATGGCGCTCGGCAGGCCGCGGTGGCCGCTGATGACGCAGTGCGTACCCGCGCCGCCCACAGGAAGCGAGGTGCCGCCCAAATGCCCTAGCCCGCGTTGCAGGGCCTCGGTGCCGGTGCCGTGGTAGAGCGGCAGGCGCAGGTCAATCTTGGGAATCTCCACGTAGCCCATGACGCCGGTGCCGTTTGGGTCGAGCAGGCTCCAGTATTCGCTGCTTTGCGGCAGCTGCTCACCGGTGAAGGCGTCGGAAAACGTTGGGTCGAGCGAGGCGTTGTAGGCCTGCGCCGCGGCGAGCATCTGCTCGAGCTCGCTTTCCGAGAGCTGGGCCACCTGCTCGTCATAGCCGCTCATGAGCTGGTTCTCGCGCCACTGGTTCCACAGGTCGCTCACGCTCGGGTAAAGCAGAAAGCCGAGGCCCACCAGGAACACGAGCGCCGGCAGCACGACGCCCAGTGCATCGCGCAGGCCCCCTTTGCCGCGGCTACTCATAGTTGCCACCTCGCTGCGAACCGTCGGGCCGGCGCGAGCCATCGCCACTCGCGACGCCCTCTTGGGAAGCAAGCCATTGCCCATCAGAGCCGTCCGTATTCCCAGGCCGACCGCTCAGCCCCGCATCCTCCGCCGAGCCGCCCAGCGCATGACGTCCGCGCGCCCCGCGCACGTCCCTGCCACCACCCCGGCGGCGCCAGAGCAAAAAGGCAAAGAGCGCCACCGCGAGAAGGCCGCCCAGCACCCACAGCCAGTACTGCGTGAATATGGACCAGGCGGGGCCGGCGCTCTCCTCGGCGCCCGCCACCTCGGCGTCGTAGGCCACGCGGTGCCCGCGCACGAGCAGGCGCTGGCTGTTCACGCCGTAGGGCGTGCAGGTCACGAGGGTCACGAGGTCTTGGCCCTCCACCACCTCGAGCGACTCGGTCTGGCTAGGCTCCACCACCAGCACCTGGTCCACCTCGTAGGCCAGCACCCTGTCAAGAACATGCAGGTAGAAGTGGTCCCCCTCGCCCAGTTTATCGAGGTCTGTGAAGAGGCTCGCGCTCGGCAGGCCACGATGGGCCGAGAGCACGCAGTGGGTGGAGGCGCCGCCCACGGGCAGCGCCGAGCCCTGCAGGTGGCCCACGCCGCGCGCCAGCGACTCGTCGGACGTGCCGTGGTAGATGGGCAGCGTCTGGCCAATCTTGGGAATTTGGATGTAGCCCATCATGCCGTCGCCGCGGAAGGCGAGCTGGGCAAGGTAGTCGGCGCTCTCCTCCTCTGTGTGGGTGGCGAAGGCGTCCGGGATGCCCTTGCCCGGCAGCGAGGCGTTGTAGGCGTCGGCCTTGGAGAACCACGCCTCGTTCTCCGCCGCGCCGTTGTCTGTGGCGGAAGTCGCCGCCACCCGCTCGTCATAGCCGCTCACCAGCTGCGCCGCTCGCCAGCTGTTCCACCCGTCGGCCACGAGCGGATACAGCAGGATAGCAAGGCCGGCCACAAAGACCAGCCCAGCGACGATGTTTGTCAGACGGCGGCGATTCATGCAGATGGGGTCCTTTAGCAGCAAAAGGCGCCCGAGGTCGCGGGGCCTCGGGCGCCATGCCATTTGGCGGCTAGTCGCGCTTGCGGCGGATGATGACGAAGCCCGCGGCGCCGGCCATGAGCACCACGCCCACAACCGTGAAGACCACGGTGCCCATGCCACCCGTGGTGGGCAGCGCGGCGGTGGTGGCGTTCTTGAGCACGACGGTGAGGGTCTTGCCCGACGCGGACTCGGAGTCGATGCTCACCAGGGCGTCGTCATTGCCGCTCACCGCGTAGAACTTGGAGTGGGTAACGTCCTGGTTGTCCTTGACCGTCTCGAGGGAGTAGCCGGTGTCGGTAGTCTTCCACGCGGCGTTCAGCTCGCCCGTGTGCTCGCCCGACGCGTTGTCCGCGTTCGCGGCCGTATCCATCTTGGAGGAGAGGTCGAGCTTGAACTTGCCCGTGGGGGCGGCATAGCCGGCCGGCGTGGTGACCTCCTCAAAGTAGTAGTACTGGAAGGGGTCGAGGCCATAGAGCTTCAGCTCGTTGCCGTTGGTGCCGAACTTGGCCGAGACGGTGTCGACGCCGGAACCGGACTGCGTGAGCACGTAGCCGCTGCCGTCGGCAAGCTCCGTGAAGTGGACGAGGGCGCCCTCGCCGGAGTCCGTGGAGTCCTTTGCGTAGACCTGGAACTGGGCGCCCGTGAGCGCGGAGCCGTCTGCCTTGACCTTCTGCAGGTCAAAGGCGAAGGAGTACAGGTTGGTCTCGCTCGAGGACGTCTTGGTGTAGGAGCTCTGGTCGTTGGCGGCCGAGGTGAGGTACTCCACATAGGCGCTGTTGCTCGCCGTGCCCGACGTGGCGGCCCTTTGCATCACCGTGGCCTTGTAGCCGATGTAAACCGTGCCGCCGTTCTCGCCGGCCGGGACGTTGTCCCAGTTGATCATGGCCGAGATGCTCTGCGTGTCATTGTCGGCGTAGGTGCCGATCGTAACGTCCTTAAGGCCGTTCTCAATCTTGGTGTTGAGGTCCGCGTCGGAGTAAAGGGCGATGTCAGTGGCCGAGGCAACCTTGAGGTTGGTCAGTTCGTCGTGCAGGGTGGCGTGGGGGTCGACGTTGTCGTCGTTGTAGTTGGGGTAGGTGACCGCAACGCGGAAGGTGACCTCGTCGCCCGCCTGGACGGTCTTGGTGTCGTGCCAGCCGGTGCCGTTGTTGCGCAGGACCTTCTTCTCGATGGTGATGGCGTCGGACCTCTTGGCCACGATGCCGTCGCTGTCGAGCTCCGAGGTTTCGCCGCCGATGGTGCCGTCGGCGGTTCCGTAGGCCTTGGCGGTGTTGGCGCCGTCGTAGCGCACAAAGACCACCATGGGCGAGTAGCTGGAGCCGTTCTTGCTCTCGACGAGGATGAGGTAGTAGCCGGGCTCGAGGCTCGTCAGCGTGGCGGTGTTGCCGCTCACGGCGGTCGCGGGGCTTCCGTAGGCGGCGGGTGCGGCGTTCCAGTTGCGCATGTAGCTCGTCATGAGCGCTGCGACATCGGAGTTGCCGAGGTCGCGAAGGTAGGTTATCGGCGTCTTGCTCGTGTCGTAGCCGCTCTGCGCCTTGATGTACGCCTCGAAATCCGAATCCACGAACTCGTAGCCGTTGCCGGCATCCGTGTACTTCACGAGCCGGTAGGCCGTGGCGACGTCGCCGCCCTTGTCGGCGGTGTAGACGATGTTGCTGATCTTCACGTCGGTCGTGGTTGCCGCCAGCGCGGGCGTCGCGGTTATGCCGAGGGCGAGCGCAATGCCAAAGAGGGCAAACATCGCCTTCTTGAAGAGCTCCTTCATGGTTTCCATCCTTTTGCTGGGTCCGATACGGCGCGCATGTCTGCGCTCGTCAGGTCTTGTGGTGCGAATCGTCTCCCCCTTTTGCATGGCAGCCGTGGGGTCGTCCGCCGAGCCAGAACCTAGGCACGGCGACCACCTCCCCGGCGCCCGCCGCGGGCTCCGCGGCCCGCGTTCCCCGAGTGACCCATGTCGGAGCCAGAGGCGACGCCGTTTCCGGAGCGGCTACGAGTGCTGCAGGTCGCGCTCGCGGCGCAGCCCGCACCGCGGCTGGAGCCATCGCTGGCCCCGTTACCGCCGCGGCCGGTGACAACGCCAGCTCCGCCGTCGCCACGGCCGAAGCCGCCACGGCCAAGCCAGAACCACACCGCGGCGCACATGAGGGCCACGCCGACCAGCGTGACGGGCAACAGGCCCGCGCGGCCGGTGGTGGGCAGGTCGTAGAGCACCTTGTTGTGCACGGTGAGCCTGAAGGCAACGTTGGTGTCCGAAGATAGGTCCTCGCACTTGGCGAAGCCGGCCTCGACGTCCTCGTCAAAGTCGTAGCCGCCAAAGGAGAAGGTCGTCTTGCCGTCCTCGCCGGTCTCCACGGCGAAGGTGAGGTGGACGTCGGCCGTGACCTCGTAGCCCGGCGCCACCTTGGTCTCGGTGAGGGTGTACTCGCCCTGGTCGAGGCCGGTGAAGGTGAGTTCGCCGTTGGCGTTGGTGGTGAGGCGCTGCGCACCGGCCCAGTCGCCGGTGCCGTTCGTCTTGGCCAGCATGAACTCCGCGCCGGCGATGCCCGCCGCGGCGTCGATGCTGCCGCTGCCGATCTTCTTGACGGTGAGGCCCGCGCCGAACTTGTTGGTGATGGTCGTGACGGATGCCTGGGTGGCGTCGCCCACCTTGGTGATGGTTGGCGTGCCGTTGGAGACGACCGCCTGGTACACGGCCGCGGCGTCGAAGGAGTAGCCGGCGGGCGCCTTGGTCTCCTTGATGTAGTAGGTGCCCGCGGGCTGCTTGGAGAAGGTCACGACGCCGCTCTCGCCGGTGGTGGACTCCTCAAGCGCGCTCGTGCAGGCGGCGTCCGAGTAGAGCGTGAAGGTGGCGCCGGAGAGTGGCTTGCCGTCCTGGCCCTCGCGGTCTTGCTTGGCAAAGGAGATGATGCCCTTTACCTCGGCGTTATTGACCATGAGCAGCACGTGCTTGGCGTAGGTGGTGGCGCCGGAATCGTCCGTCCAGGAGGCGGAGTCGTGCGTGTAGGAGCCGCGCGGGTCGTCCGCGGTGGCGTCCGGCATGGCGTCGGCGTCCGTGTAGCGCGCGGCCTCGGTGGTCACGGCGTAGTCCAGGTAGCCGTCGCTCGAGTCGGCCGAGGCGTCGTAGGCAACCGAGCCGCTGTCCTGCGGGTCGCCGATCCAGGTCTCGCGCAGCGAGTAGGTCACCTGCTGGTTGTTGATGAAGAGCGGCAGGTCGCCCCAGCTGAAGGTCCAGCTCTTGGCACTGCTGAGCTGCACTTCGTTGGAGGCCGCGTTGCCTTCCACGTCCACCAGCGCCTTGCCGTTGGCGCCCACGCTGGGCACCACCTCGGTGGTGGAGCCGTAGCTGCGCCACAGCTGCACGGTCACGGGCTTCTTGCTCGCCTCGTCCGTGCCTTCCGCCCACTGCTTCTTGGCCGTGACGGAGGTGTACTCGGCCGAGCGGTTGTAGATGTTGAGGATGAAGTGGTTGCTGCCCACCTTGGCCCACGTGACCTCGGAGTCCTTGGGCTCCCAGCTCAGGTCCGCGCCCGCGATGCCGTCGTTGTAGGTCATCGTGAAGGTGATGGTGTTGGGCCCGTCGTAGCCCACCACGTCGTCCTTGTCCTCGGTGAGGACGTAGGTGGCCTTGACATCCGAGCTCGCGGAGGGAGCGGCGAGCGAGAGGTAGAACACGCCGTTGGCGTCGGTGGTGGCCTTGCCGCTCGTCACTTCGGTGTAGGCGCCGGGGTCCTGGTCCACCACGGTGGTGTCGGTGGTGTACTCGTTCGTCCCCGTCTTTTGGTAGAGCTTGCTGCCGCCGGCCACGTCCTTCTGCTCTACGGCAAACTCCACGCCCGCCATGGCGGCGCTCGTGGTGTAGTCGTTCTTGAACACGGCGAGCGTGCCCTTGTGCACGTAGGCGTTGC
>CAVHKV010000115.1:0-6725 GCA_963636635.1 uncultured Bacteroidales bacterium | reverse complement strand
GTTCAGCAAAGCCGCCTTGAAATGGTGGGAAACACCGGGTAACAAGCATATTCTTGGCACCTGGCTGTCCGTTTCGTGCGACCCTTCTACTCGGGGAGGGGGGGTCGGACGCGGTACCGGCTCGCGCATCACATACGGCCCTGCTTCACGAGGAGGGGAGGTCAGGCGTGGCACCGGTATGCGCATCACATGCGCATCGCATGCGGCCCTGCTTCTTACCGCGAGGCATTGGGCGGGAGCATCGGCTTGCGCACCACATGCGGCCCTGCTTCTTGAGGAGGGGAAGTTGGGCGCGGCGCCGGAATGCGCATCGCATGCGGCCTTGCTTCCTAGCGAGCGGCATCGGGCGCAACGTCAACTCGCGCATATCCTGTGCCACTTGAATACTTGCGCGAATTTGGGATATAAAACCTAAGTCAACTAGTAGCAGATTTGCGCCTGGTCACGGTACCGGGCGCGAGTCCGCGCGTGCTTTGGAGGCTTAGATGCGCAAGTTCAAGACAGAGAGCAAGAAGCTCCTCGACCTCATGATCAACTCGATCTACACCAACAAGGAGATCTTCCTCCGCGAGCTCATCTCCAACGCCTCGGACGCCGAGGACAAGCTCTACCTCAAGAGCCTGACGGACAGCTCCATCAAGCTTGACGAGGACAGCCTGGCAATCCGCATCACGCCCAACAAGGACGAGCGCACCCTCACCATCTCCGACATGGGCCTGGGCATGACGGCCGACGAGCTCGAGCGCAACCTCGGCACCATCGCCCACTCCGGCTCCGAGGAGTTCAAGGAGGAAAACGCCGAGCACCAGGGCTCCGACGTGGACATCATCGGCCAGTTTGGCGTGGGCTTCTACTCCGCCTTCATGGTGGCCAAGGAGGTTCGCGTGGTGACGCGCAGCGCCTCCGAGGACGTGGCCCACGAGTGGATCTCCGACGGTCTTGAGGGCTACACCATCAAGGACGCCGAGCGTGACCACTGCGGCACCGACATCATCCTCACCCTCAAGGACGACGTCGAGGGCACCGGCGAGACCGAGGGCGAGCACTACGGCCGCTACCTGGAGGAGTGGACGCTCAAGGAGCTCGTCCGCCAGTACAGCAACTACGTGCGCCACCCCATCCAGATGATGGTCACCAAGAGCCGCCAGAAGCCCAAGCCCGAGGACGCGGGCGACGACTACAAGCCCGAGTGGGAGAGCTACGAGGAGCTCGAGACCATCAACTCCATGACGCCCATCTGGAAGAAGCGCGGCGACGTGGAGGAGTCGGACTACAACGAGTTCTACAAGTCCAACTTCCACGACTGGGAGGACCCGGCCCGCACCGTGAGCTTCCACGCCGAGGGCGCGCTCGAGTACGACGCCCTGCTGTTCATCCCCAGCCGTGCGCCCATGGACCTCTACAGCAAGGACTACGAGAAGGGCCTTTCCCTCTACAGCTCCAACGTCCTCATCATGGAGAAGTGCGCCGACCTTCTGCCCGACTACTACAACTTCGTGCGCGGCATCGTGGACTCGCCCGACGTCACGCTCAACATCTCGCGTGAGACCCTGCAGCAGAACCGCCAGCTCAAGGCCATCGCCAACCGCATCGAGAAGAAGGTCACCAGCGAGCTGTGCGCCATGCGCGACGACGACCGCGAGGCCTACGAGAAGTTCTTCGAGAACTTTGGCCGCGGCCTCAAGTTCGGCATCTACTCCAGCTACGGCATGAAGGCCTCCGAGCTCGCCGACCTGCTGCTGTTCTGGAGCGCGCGAGAGAACAAGATGGTGACGCTGGCCGAGTACGCCGCCGCCATGCCGGCCGGCCAGAAGGCCATCTACTACGCCGCCGGCGACTCGCGCGAGCGCCTGGCCAAGATGCCGGTGGTGAAGGGCGCGCTCGACCACGGCTTTGACGTGCTGCTCTGCACGGCCGACGTGGACGAGTTCACCTTCCAGGCCATGCGCACCTACGAGGCCAAGGGCCTGCCCAAGACCTACGAGGACGACGCCGCCCGCGAGGCCGCCGAGAAGGCCGTGGCCGACGGCGCCGAGCCCGAGCTCGAGGACCGCTCGCTGGAGCTGAAGAACGTGGCCGGCGGCGACGTGGACTTTGCCACGGAAGACGAGAAGAAGGAGGCCGAGGAGGCCACCAAGGAGAACGAGGACCTCTTCGGCGCCATCAAGGAGGCCCTGGGCGAGAAGGTCACCAAGGTCGCCGTCTCCGCCCGCCTCACCGACGCGCCCGCCGCCATCACCTCCGAGGGCAACCTCTCGCTCGAGATGGAGAAGGTGCTCGCGGCCGGCCCCGACGGCGGCGCCGACGCCCCCAAGGCCCAGCGCGTGCTCGAGCTCAACGCCAAGCACCCCGTGTTCGGCAAGCTCAAGGCCGCCCAGGAGGCCGGCGACGCCGACAAGCTCGCGACCTACGCCGGCCTGCTCTACGACCAGGCCCTGATCGTTGAGGGCATCCTGCCCGAGGACCCCGTGGAGTTTGCCCAGCGCGTCTGCGACCTCATGTAGCACGCCGTCCACAACCGTTGCCTAGCAAAGGGCCCCGTTCACGCGGGGCCCTTTTCTTGTTAGAGGCCCAGTTGGCAAGGCAGTTTGGGAAGATTTGCGCGACGGCTTGGGCCGCTTCAACTCCCTCAAGGCTAGTACCTGCGGATTTACACTTTTATGAGCGACTTTTAGTTCCCTAATTACACTTTTATGAGCGAGTTTTCGTCCTCCGGTCACACTTTTATGAGTGACTTCATGGGCGAAATCTTATTCTCGACAAAAAACGCGCCCCACGAGCAGAGCAAGCCGTGGGGCGCGTTGATTGGCTAACTAGTTCTGGAGACTACAACCTAGCTGGCTCGTGAGACGCATGACAGGCTAGCTCCAAATTCTGCCGGTGGCTGGCTAAGCCCGCCGAGCCCGTCGTCCCTGGGGCTCTTCTCGTGTTTCTTCCCGTGTTATGTAAAGCGATGGGAGTAGAATGCCCTCCGGAAGAGACTCGAGACCGGAGGCGGCATGTATTCGTTCACCAGCCATGTGAGGTATAGCGAGATAGGCGAGTCGATGCGGATGAGCATCCCGAGCATCATCGACTACCTGCAGGACTGCGCCACCTTCCAGTCCGAGTCGATGGGGATTGGCCCTTCGCACGTGGCCGAGTGCGGCCTTGCCTGGCTGCTCTCCGACTGGCGTATCGAGATTCGCGAACTGCCGCGCTTCAACGACCAGATTCGCGTGAGCACCTGGGCCACGGGCTTCAAGTCCCTGCGCGCGAGCCGCAACTTCACCGTCTGCGACGCCGCCGATGAGAGCGCCGACAACCCGCTCGTGCGCGCCGATTCGCTTTGGTTCATGTTCGATTCCAACGCAGGCCGCGTAACGAGGGCGCCGCAGGGCGAGTGCCAGCCCTATATCGATGACGCGGCCGACGACGCCCCGCTTGCCATGGAGCCCGTGAGCCGCAAGCTTCCCGTCTCCGGCGAGGGCCAGGCCTGCGCGCCCATCACGGTCACGGCCGCCCACATCGACACCAACCACCACGTCAACAACGCCCAGTACGTGAGCATGGCGCTCGGCGTGCTGGAGCCCGGCAGTGTTGCCTGCCCGCTTACGCTCGAGGTCCACTACAGCTACGCCGCCAAGCTCGGCGACACCGTCTACCCGCACGTCCACCACGAGCTTGTTGGGGAGAAGCCCGCGACCGTCGTCACCCTCGACACCGAGGAAGGCCGCCCCTACGCCACGGTGCGCATCAGCTAGGCAGTCCTATTCCTCAAAAACGAAAATTTTTCAATTTTGAGGAATAGGCGGTTTTCAGCCCTGCAATGTCGAGCTTCTGGGCCGTAATGCCATAATGCCCCCAACGAACATATTCCTCAAAAATGAATTTTTCTCAATTTTGAGGAATATCGAGGTATGGGGCTGATGGCATATGAAGCTGATTGACAGAACTTCTTATATGGAAACGCTCGTGAGCCTTATCGGCGTCCCGGATATCAAGGTGATAACCGGAATCAGGCGCGGGGGTAAGTCCAAGTTGCTCGAGTCGCTCCGCGACTATGTCTCGGCGAACATCCAGGACGCAAATATCATCCACATCAACTTCAACCTAGATGAGTTTGAGGACCTGCTGGAGTACCATGCGCTTCTCGCCTACGTGAAGGAGCGTTACCGGGAGGGGGCGCAGAACTTCCTCCTCATAGACGAGGTCCAGATGTGCTCGGGCTTTGAGCGGGCCATCAACAGCCTGCACGCATCCGAGCGCTACGACATATACATCACGGGCTCTAACGCCTTCTTGCTTTCGAGCGACCTGGCGACCCTGTTTACGGGGCGCACCTATGAGATTGAGGTCTATCCGTTCTCGTTCAAGGAATTCCGCGAGTATGGCGGAAGCCAGTCAATCGACGCAGACTTTGAGTCGTACGTAAAGACGGGCGGCATGTCGGGCTCGTATCTCTATCGAGAGCAGGAGCAGCGCTACAACTATCTGTCCGACGTCTTCGAGACGCTCATCGTCCGCGACATCCAACAGCGGCACAAGGTCCGCAACATGCCGGCCCTTGAGCGCATCTCTGATTTCATGGTCGACAACATCTCGAACATCACATCCTCGCGAGGCGTTACGGACGCGCTCAACGCCGACGGTGCAAAGATAACCAACAAGACCGTGGGTACCTACATGGGCTACCTCTGCGATGCGTTTGCCTTCTACAAGGTGAGGCGCTATGACATCCGCGGCAAGAAGTACCTCAAAAGCGGCGAGAAGTATTACCTTGCCGACCATGCGTTCAGGTATGCCTTGCTGGGAACTCGCAATATGGATTGGGGTCGCATCTACGAGAACATGGTGGCCATTGAGCTGCTGAGGCGCGGCTATGAGGTCTACGTTGGGGCGCTTTACAAGAAGGAGATCGACTTCGTCGCCATCAAGCGCAGTGAGAAGCTCTATATCCAGGTGAGCGATGATATTTCGAGGGAGAAGACGTTTGAGCGCGAGGTCTCCCCGCTACTCGGCATACGCGATGCCTATCCAAAGATGCTGCTGGCGAACACGCACCATGAGCAAACCGATTACAACGGCGTGGCGATTGTCGACTTGGCCCGCTGGATGGCCGGGGAGGCATAGGCGGCCTCATTGAGAATAGTTTGAAGGCCGTCACGCCTCACGCGCCCCACGGGCGATTGCGCTCATGGGGCGCATTTGTCTTGATGTGACCACACCTTGAAGCCCTATTCCTCAAAATCGAAAATTTTTCATTTTTGAGGAATAGAACGTCCTAAAACATGCCTGCCGGAATCCCGCTCCATTTTTAGATAATCCTGGTTATCTAAAATAAGGAGCCGGAAAGGCGGCTCTTATTTTAGGAAACGGCCGAAAACTAAAATAAGGAGCTGAGAACACCTTCCTTGTTTTAGGTAATGCCCCTAAGTTGAAACAAGGCTCTGCACAAGAAGGCCGCCCGCGTGGTTGCGGGCGGCCTTGGCGTTCTTGCGGGAACGCTTGCGAGTCTGTACGCCTGGCAAAGGCGCTGGGCTAGCCGTTGTTACGAGCTGGAAGAGCCCGTTGGCTAGCGAGCTTGGGCGCTCGCCAAACCTGCCGCTAGTCGATGTACTTGGCGATGATCTCGTCGTACTTGCCGCTGGCGCGCAGGTTGGCGAGACCAGCGTCGAACTTCTCGAGCAGCTCGGAGTTCTCGCCCTTCTTGACGGCGAAACCACAGTTGTTGGTGTTTTCGGGGTTCTTGTAGACGACCTCGAGGCCGTTGTCGTGCTTGCAGCCGTAGTCGATGACAGGGTAGTACTCGAAGCACAGGTCGGAGTTGCCGGTGAGGACGTCCTGGTACATGAGGTCGGAGGTGTCGAAGTAGGTCAGCGTGAGCTCGTACTCGTCCTTGAGGCTCTCGGCCCACTCGGCGCCCTGCGAGCCGGTCTTGACGGCGGCCTTCTTGCCCTTGATGGAGTCGAGGTCCTTGAGGCCCACGCCGGCCTTGCAGGCGATGCAGGAGGAAGACTCGAAGTACTTCTCGGAGAAGTCGTACTTCTTCTTGCGCTCCTCGTTGATGCCCATGCCGGCCATGACGCCGTCGGCCTGGCCGGACTGCAGGGCGGCGAGGGCTGCGTCGAAGCCGAGGGACTGCTTCTCGATGGAGAGGCCCTGGTCCTCGGCGATGGCGTCGAGCAGGTCGACGTCGATGCCCACGAAGTCGCCGTTCTCGTCGGTGTACTCGAACGGGGCGAAGACCGTGTCCATGGCGATGATGTAGGTCTTGGAGTCGCTGGCGGCGGCGGAGGAAGCGGCCTCGGTGGTGCTGGCAGAGGAGGACGAGGAGCCGCCGCAGCCAACCAGGCCGAGACCGAGGACGCTGGCGGCGGAGCCCATGAGGCCGATGAACTGACGACGAGAGAGCGAAGCGGACATATGGTTCCCCTTTGTTCGTAGGGCCGCTCCTTGCCCGGGCGCGGCCTCAACCAATGACGCAGGAGACGATACTGGCCGTTTGTTTCAGACACTTGTCAGTGCCGATGAGCAGACATTCCTTTTACGCTTTCGCAGCCTTTTCGAAACACTGTTACCACCGCGTTATAGCTGGGCTAACGCACCGTGTCAGCCGTGATTCGAGACGACGGCAAAAGGCCCCGCAAGCTGATGAGCCTGCGGGGCCTCGTTGTGATGCCTATGTCTGGGAGCCGCCTACTCCAGCTCGAAGGCGCCGGTGTAGAGCTGGTAGTAGTAGCCCT
>CAVHKV010000114.1:3795-6911 GCA_963636635.1 uncultured Bacteroidales bacterium | reverse complement strand
TCTCCAAGGCCGAGCAGTACGCCAAGCTCCTCAACATCGAGGCCAACACCATGGTGTACATGACCAAGCACATGTACCTGCCGGCGCTGTTCGACTACTCCGGTGACATTGCCACCACCGTTGCCACCAAGGCCGAGCTCGGCATCGCCGCCAAGGCCGAGAAGGAGCTCGTTCAGACCCTCACCAACGGCATCGACAACATCACCGAGCTCGTTGCCGACCTCGAGGACAAGAACGCCGCCACCCAGGCCATCGAGTGCCCGACCAAGCAGGACGAGGCCTACCGCGACTCCGTCATCCCGGCCATGGACGCCCTGCGTGCCGCCGTGGACGAGATGGAGAAGGTCTGCGGCCACGACTACTGGCCCGTCCCGAGCTACAACAAGATCCTCTTCTACGTGTAGCCTCACGCGCGCCAGCGCATAGCAAGCACGGGGGACCTCGCTTCGGCGGGGTCCCTTTTTTCGTGCGCTGGGGCTGGGTTCGCAGCGCGAGAGCTGTGCGGGCTCCGTCTTTCGCTGCTGCGGGGCGGGGCAGCACCCCCCATGCGTGCGTGCCGGCTTGTTGAGTTGGCTCCAAGGGCTGCGCGAGGGCAGGCGCAGTTTTGCGACGCCCGAATTCGACGATTTGCGAGCGGGTTGTCAGCGCGGTCCGAGTGCCCCCGTGCGGCGCCCCGCGCCTTGGTGACCAAATAGGAAGACGCCCTTGGTTGCGGGGGTGGTAGCATGAAGGGGCCTGCGGCCTTTTGGCTGCATGGCGGCTTATGACGACTTCGGCCGCGGTCCTTCGGGCGCCAGCGGCCTGTGCAAGATGGGGGAGACATGCCTCGCTTTAGGTATCCCGATTCCGAGGGCGGCCAGCCGGCCGGCACCCACGACGGCAAGACGCAGCGCGCCCACCACGCCGCGCACTCTGCGGCCGGAGTCCACGCCGCCGGCCACGCGGCCGGCGCGCAACAGGGCGGCTACACCTCGCAGGCCAATCCCTACACCCCGGCAGGCGCCGGCCAGCCCAACCCCTACGTGGCGGGCGGCCAGCAGGCCGGCTACGGCCAGGCGCAGCAGGCCAAGCCCTACGCGGCCGGTGACGCCACCCAGGTCTCCTACGGCCAGCAGGCCGGCCCCTACGGCGCGGATAATACCTACAACGCTTTCTCCGACCTCTACACCCCCGGCTCCTACAGCTCAGAGGACGACTACGGCTATGGCGATGGCGGGGCCAACCCCTACGCCGCCCCGGCAAGCGGTGCGGTGGAGATGGGCCACGAGCAGGTGGCAGGACCGCGCCGTAAGCGCGGCAAGGGCGAGGGCATGCCTGGCGCGCCTCGCAAGCGTCACCGCCGCGCACCCATGGTCATCGTTGTTCTCATCGTGCTCGCCGCGCTCGCGGGAGGCGGAGCCTATCTCTACCTCAACCCGCCCCTGTACAACGTCAACGTCAACGGCACGGACCACCTTGTGTCCTCCGGCGCCACCCTGCAAGACATCGTTGACGAGGGCTTTGCCTCGCCCACGCCCGGCAATCTGCTCGCCGTGGACGGCTCGGTGTGCCAGGAGGGCGGCGGCGACAAGTTCGAGGCCACGGTGAACGGCCAGGAGACCAACGACCCCAACTACGTGGTCCCGCGCGGCGCCACCGTGAAGTACGAGAAAGGCAATGACACCACCGAGGAGTACACCGAGACCACCGAGGCCATCGCCCACGGCACCTCGGGCGAGGACATGGACTCCTTCAACCTCTACTGGGCCGGCTCCATCCACGTCTACTCCAACGGCGAGGACGGCGAGCAGGTCACCAAGACGGGCAAGACCTCCGGCATCAGCGTGACCGAGGTCACCAAGGAGCCGGTTGACGCCGGCTACCACGTCTACACCGCAAACACCGGCGACGACAAGGTCATCGCCCTCACTTTCGACGACGGACCCTGGCCCACCACCACTTCCGAGATCCTCGACATCCTCAAGGAGAACGGGGCCCACGCCACCTTCTTCCAGATCGGCAACCAGATTGCCGAGAACTCCGACGTGGAGAAGCGCATCTACGAAGAGGGCCACCAGATCGCCACGCACACCTACGACCACGCGAGCGGCTCGGGCGGCGGCTTGGACCTCACCAAGATGACCGCCGACGAGCAGGTGGACGAGGTGGAGAAGGGCTTTAGCGCCATCGAGGACGTGCTGGGCACGAGCGTCTCGCACATCCTGCGTGCGCCGGGCGGCAACTACTACGGCAGCATCATCACCAACCTCGCCAGCCACGTCACGGCCGAGATTGGCTGGAACGTGGACACCGAGGACTGGCGCAAGCCCGGCGCCCAGTCCATTGCCGACGCCATCCTGAGCGCCAAGAGCGGCAACGTGGTCCTCATGCACGACGGCGGCGGCGACCGCTCGCAGACCGTCGAGGGCCTGCGCATCGCCCTGCCGCAGCTCGTGGCCCAGGGCTACAAGTTCGTCACCATCGACGAGCTGCTCGCCTACGGCAGCAACTAGGGAACTGGCGCGGGGCCTAGCGCTTCGTGAGCCGACGGAGCGGCAGGCCCGCCAAGCACACATTTCGCAGCGGTCTGTGGCGCGAAGCCCTCGGGCGGGCGCGAGCGAGGACGTTTGCGTGCGGGCATGCCGCGCAGGCGGCTTGCGGCGCGGTCGTGGCGACATGAGAGGGGACGGCTATGCCGAGGGAGACCAACG
The DNA here is from genome assembly GCA_963636635.1 of uncultured Bacteroidales bacterium. Taxonomy (GTDB): domain Bacteria; phylum Actinomycetota; class Coriobacteriia; order Coriobacteriales; family Atopobiaceae; genus Parolsenella. Next base: position 4,221 of record CAVHKV010000114.1, on the reverse strand, counting down.
TTTCCAAGCGCGAGCGCGGCGTGGAGTTCTGCGCGCGCCTTGCCGCCATGTACGGCGAGGTGGAGTGCTTCCTGGACCACAGCGACCCCTTCCACCTCATCATCTCGGTGTTGCTTTCGGCCCAGACCACCGACGCCCAGGTGAACAAGGTCACGCCCGAGCTCTTCCGCCGCTGGCCCACGCCCGCAGACCTGGCGGCCGCGAGTCCCGCCGAGGTGGGAGAGGTCATCCACAGCCTGGGCTTTTACAAGAGCAAGGCGCGCCACGCCGTGGAGTGCGCCCAGATGCTCGTGAGCGAGTTCGGCGGGCAGGTGCCGCAAACGATGGCCGAGCTCACGCGCCTGCCCGGCGTGGGGCGCAAGACGGCCAATATCGTGCTCAACGTGAGCTTTGGCATCGTGGAGGGCATCGCGGTGGACACCCACG
>CAVHKV010000114.1:0-3508 GCA_963636635.1 uncultured Bacteroidales bacterium | reverse complement strand
GATGCCGGAAAAACACTACCGGGAGGCATCCTTATGGCAGACGAGACCAATAACGCGCAGCTAGAGGCCACGGCGGACGGCGCGCAGGCCGAGGGCGTTCAGGCCGGGGCGGCCACTGGCGCAGAGGCTACCGAAGCTGCGCGGGTCGGGGCGACCGCTGCTGCGACTGCCGATGCTGTGGCCGACCCCGCCGCGACTGCCGACGTCGCGACCGATGCCACAGCGGCCTCCGATGCCGCCACAGACGCCACCGCCGATCCCGCGCAGCGCCGCGTCATCGCGGTGGTGGACGGCAACTCGCTCATGCACCGCGCGTTCCACGCCATACCTCCCACCATGACCTCCCCGGACGGCCGGCCCACCAACGCCATCTTCGGCTTCGTCTCCATGTTCGTGAAGCTCGTCGAGACCTTCCGCCCCGACGGTGTCATCTGCGCCTTCGACAAGGGCAAGCCGCGCGTGCGCATGGAGATGCTGCCGCAGTACAAGGCCCAGCGCCCGCCCATGGACCCCACCCTGCACGAGCAGTTCCCCATGGTGAAGGAGCTGCTGCGCGCCATGGACGTGCCCGTCTGCGAGCTCGAGGGCTGGGAGGGCGACGACATCCTGGGCACCCTGGCCCGCCGCGGCGAGGCCGCCGGCTTTGACATGTACCTTGTCACGGGCGACCGCGACATGTACCAGCTGGTCACCGAGCACGTCAACGTCGTCTCCACCCGCAAGGGCATCTCCGACGTGGCCATCATGACGCCCGAGAGCGTGGATGACCTCTACCACGGCATCACGCCCGAGCTCGTGCCCGACTTCTACGGCCTCAAGGGCGATTCCTCCGACAACATCCCCGGCGTGCCGGGCATCGGCCCCAAGAAGGCCAGCGCCCTCATCTGCCAGTACGGCAGCCTGGATGAGGTCATCGCCCATGCCGACGAGGTGAAGGGCAAGATGGGCGAGAACCTGCGTGCCCATATCGACGACGCCCTGCTCAGCCGCAAGGTGGCCACCATCCGCACCGACGCCCCCATCGAGCTGGACCTTTCGGAGGCCAAGTTCCCCACCTTCGAGGCGGAGACGGTCCGCGCCGCCATGGGCGCGCTGGGCTTCACCGGCATGACCAACAAGGTGCTGGCGCTTGCCTCCTACGACGCCGCCGCTGCCGCCGCCGAGGTGGCGCCTGCCTTTGAGCTGGGCCGCCCCCTGGATTCCGAGAAGCTGCTGGAGGCGCTCGAGGCCGCCGGCGAGGCAGGCGAGTGGATTGGCCTTGCCCTCACCGAGTCCGACGACTCCGGCCAGCTCAAGCTCGACCTAGGCTTTGATGACGAGCAGGACGGCCCCGCCGTGTGGGCGAGCTGCGAGGCCGGAGCCGGCAAGCTCACCGGCGCCGCGGCCACCGAGCTTATCGTGCGCGCCCTTACAAGCTGGCATGTGGCCTCGGCCGACGTGAAGGCCCTCATGCACGCCGTCTACCCGGCCGATTCCTCCGAGCCCGCGGCGGCGTGCGCGGACGGCGCCCCCTTTGACCCGGCGACGTGCGCCCCTGAGCGCCTCTTTGACGTGGGCGTGGCCGCCTACCTGCTCGATTCCTCCAAGGGAAGCTACGCGGCTGCCGAGGTTGCCGAGCGCTATCTCACCGGTGAGCTGCCAGAGCCCACCTCTGCCATGCCCGCAGACGCCGTGGCCGCCATCGCGTCTCGCCACCTCGTGGCGCCCCTGCAAGAGGCGCTCGACAAGGACGGCTCTGCCCGCCTCATGGCCGAGATTGAGATGCCGCTCGTGGCCACGCTCGCGCGCATGGAGCGCACGGGCCTCTCGGTGGACACGGCCATCCTGCGCGAGCAGTCGGCCGGCCTTGGCGCCGACATCGAGGCGGACCGCCAGGAGATCTACGAGCTCGCCGGCCGCGAGTTCAACATCGACAGCCCCATGCAGCTTTCCGGCGTGCTGTTCGACGACTTGGGCCTGCCCACCGCCGGCCTCAAGAAGACCCAGCGCGGCTACTATTCCACCAACGCCAAGGTGCTCGAGGAACTTTCTCGCAGCTACCCCGTGGTGGCCAAGGTCCTGGCCTACCGCGAGAAGGCCAAGATCAAGAGCACCTACCTGGATGCCCTGCCGGCCCTCGTGGCGGGCGACGGCCGCATCCACACCACGCTCAACCAGACCGTGGCCGCAACCGGGCGCCTCTCCAGCTCCAACCCCAACCTGCAGAACATCCCCACGCGCAGCGAGCTGGGCCACCGCGTGCGCACGGCCTTCACGGTGGGGGAGGGCAAGGTCTTTTTGGCCTGCGACTACTCGCAGATTGAGCTGCGCCTGCTTGCCCACCTCTCTGGCGACGAGGGCTTGGTGCAGGCGTTTTGTGAGGGCGAGGACTTCCATGCGGAGACCGCGGCCCGCGTCTTTGGCGTGCCGGTGGAGCAGGTCTCCCACGAGATGCGCTCGCGCGCCAAGGCCGTGAACTTTGGCATCGTCTACGGCCAGCAGGCCTATGGCCTGTCCACCTCGCTGGGCATCTCTCGCAAGGAGGCCCAGGACATGATCGACCGCTACTTTGCCGCCTACCCCGGCGTGCGCAGCTACCTGGACCGCGTGGTGGCCGAGGCCCACAACAACCTGTGGGTCTCCACCATGTACGGCCGCAAGCGCCACGTGCCCGACGTTGCCGCGCGCAACGCCAACCTGCGCAACTTTGGCGAGCGCACGGCCATGAACCACCCCATGCAGGGCAGCGCCGCCGACATCATCAAGCTCGCGATGGTGGCCGTGGACGAGCGCATGCGCGCCGAGGGTCTCAAGAGCAAGCTTGTCCTGCAGATTCACGACGAACTCGACTTTGAGGTGCCCGAGGGCGAGGTCGAGACCATGAGCCAACTCGTGAAGGAGACGATGGAGAGCGTGGTGGCCCTGCGCGTGCCGCTCGTAGCCGAAGTCTCCTGGGGCCCCAACTGGGCCGAAGCGAAGTAGGAGCGATGTCGCGAACCACGAGGCATCCGCATGCCTCGTGGGAGGAGGCTCAGTGTAAACCCATTGCGGTGGTTGCAGGCGACTTGTCGGTCCCGGTGCGGGTGCCGCAAGCGCCTTACGTGGGAAATCGGCTCTTTGATGGTCGGAAACCCGTTAACTGAACGACCTAGCTTGCGATTTAGATTGGTTGAATTATTGATTAACTCTCCTACCAGCGGCTTTAGAAGCATGAGGACGCGCGACAGTCCACTAAATGCAAGGAGAGGCGTTCAGTTAACGGGTTTCCGACCACGAAGGACGCCATTTTGCACGTAGGCGGCGCGCGGCGGCGCCAAATTGGGCTTTCGAGACGCCCTCATTCGCAATATCGTGTAAATCCAATGCCTCAAAGCCCGGCTTCAGATGACGAGTGCGTGCGGACCCCTCTGTTAGGCCGCCGTTGGCATGGGACTCGCCTGATCCGGTGTCTCGCCGGCATTTCCGTGCCCGTCTCTTTCCCGCCGTTCCGGCCTGGCGGGACCAACCTATCGGGTGCTCAGGACGGAAA
>CAVHKV010000113.1:0-7016 GCA_963636635.1 uncultured Bacteroidales bacterium | reverse complement strand
CGTGTCGGGCTCTGCTTGCGTCTCGGGCGAGGTGGGAGACGTGGGGCTCACGGCCTCCCCCGTGGCGGCGCTTGTGGTGGCCGCGTCCGCGGCGGCGGTGGTCGCCGCGACGGACGTGGTGCCCGCAAGAGCCAGGCTGCCCGCGCCGGAGAGCGAGGCGGAACCGCGGCGCGCGGCCTCGGCCGTGGAGGCGGAGGTGACGCCAGCGGCAGAGGCGGCGGCATCGGCCAGGGAGGCGGCCCCGGTCAGTACTGCGTCCACGGCGCCGGCAACGGAGGTGGCAATGGTGTCGCCGCCGGCCTGGGCCACGCGGGCCTCCATGGCAGAGACGAGACCGGGAACGGAGAGGCAATAGCCCACGCCGGCAACGGCGAGCAGCCCAAACGAGGAGGCCACGAGGCGCCTTGGCCCGCGGGCGATTCCCAGCGGCGCCGTCTTACGACGCGGCCACCCAGGCGCGCCGGCGTCCTTGCAAGCCGACGGGCCGACGCCCTTGTCGGACGCCCCGGCGCCTTCGCCGGAAGGCGCGCCCGCGTCCTTGTGCTCCGCTTCTGCCATCTCTCCCCCTAACAACAAAACGCCCTGCGCCCCGGTCAAGGCGCAAGGTGGCTTTCAGGGTTCATCCTAGCAATTAGCAACAACAAATTGTTGAACAACAAATCGCGCAACCTCGGGGCAAACCCGCAACAACCGGCAAACAAGCCGAGCCGCGCGCGCCCTTCACCGATGTTGCTCAACAAATGCGGGCGCTTCTTTCTGACAATGGGCTGGGTGGCCTTCTGCCCGGCGCCGCGTTTGGCGCAGACGGCCCCCGCTGAGGGGCCTGGGCATATACTGTCAGGAGGCCAAGCTATGCTTTTGCCGGTTTGGAAAAACCTGCAGCCAACTGTCAACGCTCCTCTGCCCGCAGGGGACTATCCCAAAAGGGAGGGACTTCTCATGACCAGCGCCATGAAATCGTTAACCCCCCCGAGCACTTTCTAGACCCCTCGCCCCTGGCGCTTGGGCGCCCGCCACAAGGCTCGGCGCGCAAGCTGCGGCTCGCGCGGATCACACCATCTATGGGCGCCGCGCCTCTGGCGCCCGCCCCTCGCAAACGGCCCGCACTCGCGCCTCTGGCGCCCGCCCCTCGCAAACGGCCCGCACTCGCGCCGCTCGCCGCCGCGCGGCCTCGCCTCTCGTTTATGGCGGTGAGGTAAGGTGAGCGCCCCGGAGCAATATCGCGGCAGCATAACGCGCGAGCAGTGGCTCGTGAACGAGACGCGCATCGTCGCGCGCCTCCGTGCCGACGAGGGCATCACGGACGCAGACGAGGTCATCGAGAAGGTCGTGTCCGAGAACCTTTTTGGCTACCCCACCGAGCGCACGGTGAAGTCCGTGGCCCGTGCCTGCAACCGCAGGCTCGAGGCCCTCTACGAGCCGGCCTCAGGCCACGAGGGTGCCGCAGCCGAGCCCGGCCAAAGCGGGCAAATCGTCGCCGAAGGCCATGCCGCCGCCTCGCCATTCGCCGAAGGCCCCGCCTCCGCCTCGCCGTTCCCCGACACACCAGCCGGCGCCGTCGGCGACTCCGCCACCTACAACCAGCTCCTCTACCTCGTCGCCCACGGCACAACCGAGCAGCTGCGCCAGACCAACCTCTACGCCATGGCGCGAGACAACCGCGTGGTGTGGGACTTCCTCACGGCCCTTGTGGGCCCCAAGGTCGAGCGCTGCGACTACTACCTCTCCAAGCGAGAGATCGCCTCCTTTGTGGAGGGCCTGGGCGCCCAGGACGAGAAGGCCGCCACCTGGAGCGACGCCACCAAGAACAAGATCCGCCAGGTCCTCAGCACCTGCCTCGAGGCCTGCTCCATGTACAACCGCAAAACCGAGGAGCTTACCTGCCCGCTGCTCGACATCGAGCTCGAGGGCCTCATGCGCAGCAACGGCGACCAGGCGCTCCTGCCCGCCTTTGGCATAAACCCAGAAGAAAGCATGTGGTAGCCATGCCCATCAAAGCCAGCCAGACCATCCCGGAGAGCTTTGACGTCCTGCGCTCTCGCATCAAGGACCCGGAGTTTCGCGCCGGCCACGGCCTGGGCAACGAGGTGCCCTTCTTCGTGCTGCCCTACGAGGCCAGCAAGGAGGCCGAGATGCGAGGCCAGCTCGCCGGGCTGCTCGCAGACGCCAAGGCCAAAAGCCTCGGCGCCCGCGTGTTCCACGCAGACCTCTGGGAGACCTTCTGCCAGATCTGCGAGGGCCGTCGCATCACGCCCGAGAAGATGAGCGCCCTCGAGCAGCGCCGCGGCAGCGAGAGCCTGCTTGCGCGCATGCAGAAGATCGCGACGCCCGAGGCCTTCGTGGCCCAGATGCGCGCCAACTACGCAGCCGAGCTCGGCGAGCCCCAGGCCGGCCAAGACGTCCTCGTCATCAGCGGCGTGGGCAAGGTCTACCCGCTGGTTCGCGCCCACAACATCCTCGAGAACGCGCAGCCCGTCTTCACGAGCGTGCCCGTGGTGCTGCTTTACCCCGGCTCCTATGACGGGCAGGAGCTCCACCTGTTCAACTCCATACACGACGGCAACTACTACCGGGCGTTCTCGCTCATCTAGCCGCCCGCCCCACCAAGTACCTGGCCACCCAAGGACCGGAAGGGAACCCCATGCGCATCCAAGACATGTTCGAGCGTGACATCAACCGCAACATCAACGGCGTCATCAAGGTCGGCCAGGACGACAAGGGCAACGTGGACCAGGAGCTCATGGAGTACGTGGTCACCGACGAGCTCGAGCGCCACTTCTCCGCCTTCTTTGAGGCCTACGACAAGGCGCTGGACGTCCCCACGGACAAGATGGGCGTCTGGATCAGCGGCTTCTTTGGCTCCGGTAAGTCCCACTTCCTCAAGATGCTCTACTACCTGCTCACCAACCAGCAGGCGCAAGACGGACGCAGCGCCGCGGCCGTCCTCGGCCCGCGCTTCCAAGACCCGATGACGGCCGCCCGCATAAAGCGCGCGGCCGAGGTCCCCACCGAGGCCATCCTGTTCAACATCGACAGCAAGGGCCCCTCCAACAAGGACAAGACCGCCATCATGCGCGTCTTTGCCCGCGTCTTCTACGAGAACCAGGGCTTCTACGGCCAAGACCTCAAGCTCGCCCACCTGGAGCGCCACATTGAGCAGAAGGGCCTCACCACCGCGTTCCGCCGCGCCTATGAGGACGTCACCGGCGTCAGCTGGCTCGAGGACCGCGAGAACTACGAGTTCAACTCCGACGAGCTCTTTGAGGCGCTGCAGACCAGCGGCGTCATGAGCGAGCAGGCGGCCGAGCGCTGGCTCGACGGCAGCGAGGAGACGAACTTCTCCATCGACAGCCTCACCAACGAGATCCGCGACTACGTCGATGCCAAGGCCGCTCAGAACGGCGGCCAGTTCCGCCTGCTGTTCATGGTTGACGAGATGAGCCAGTACGTGGCCAACGACACCAACCTGCTGCTGAACCTGCAGACCATCGTGGAGGAGCTGGGCACCAAGTGCGCCGGCCGCGTGTGGGTGCTCGCCACCGGCCAGGAGGCCATCGACGAGATAACCAAGGTCGCCGGCGACGACTTCTCCAAGATCCTGGGCCGTTTCAACACGCGACTCTCGCTCTCCAGCTCGGGCGCGGGCGAGGTCATCCGCAAGCGCGTGCTCGCCAAGACCGAGGACGCCACCGCCCTGCTGGGCCAGCAGTACGCGGAGAACTCCGCCGTGCTCAAGAACCTCTTCTCGTTCAAGGGCGCAACGCAAAGCCTCGCCGGCTACGAGGACGAGCAGGACTTTGCCGAGGCCTTCCCCTTCGTGAGCTACCAGTTCCGCCTCATGCAGAACGTCATCAACGAGCTGCGCAAGCAGGGCAGCTCGGGCAAGCACCTCAGCGCCGAGCGCTCCATGCTGAGCGGCTTCCAGGAGGCGGCCCAGCGCGTGCAGGAGAAGGACGAGAACACCCTCGTGCCCCTGTGGCGCTTCTACGACACCGTGCAGACCTTCCTGGAGAGCTACCACCGCCGCGTCATCGAGAACTGCACCAGGGACGCCGAGGCTGGCAAGGGCCTTGTGCCGGAAGACGTCAGCGTCCTCAAGCTACTGTTCTTGCTGCGCTGGGTTGAGCGTGAGATGCCCTCTGACCTGGAGAACGTCACCACCCTTATGACCGACGACGTCCGCTGCGACCGCGCCGCGCTGCGCGAGCGCACCCAGGCCTCGCTGGACCGCCTGGCCCGCGAGAACTACATCGAGCGCACCGGCGAGCTCTACCGCTTCCTCACCGACGACGAGCAAGAGATCGCCCTTGCCATCAGCCGCACGCAGGTGGACTCCGCGCGCCTGGTGGGCGACGCCACAAAGATCGTCTTTGGCGAGATATTCGACAAGCCCAAGCTCATCATGGGCAAGAACCAGTTTGACGTCTCGGAGTACCTGGACCAGATGCGCCACAACCAGGCCGAGGGCCTGGTGCTGCGCGTCATCGCGGGCATGGACGGCGCACCAGCCCTCACGGACGAGGAGTTGGTGCTGAAGTCACTCGCCCCCGAGGCCATCCTCGTGCTGCCCGAAACCTACGACTACTACAGCAGTCTGCGCCGCGCCGCCCAGATTGAGCAGTACGCCAACACCCTCAACCAGCAGAACCTGCCCGAGGCCCAGCGCAACATCCTGCGCAACAAGATGCGCGAGCGCACCGAGCTGTGGAAGCAGGCACGCGGCCTCATGGAGCAGGCCGCGCTGCACGCCACCCTCTACGTGGGAGGCGCCCGCATAACGCAGGCGGCCACGAGCCCCAAGAAGCTCATCGAGGGCTGCCTCGAGCGCCTGGTGGGCACCGTGTACTCCAAGCTCGGCTACATCGACACCGCCTACGCAAACGACGCCGACCTGCGCCAGATCCTCACCGGCACGGCCGCCATCGAGGCGGAGGGCCTCACCCCCAACAAGCGAGCCTGTGACGAGGTGAACAAGCAGCTGGGCTTCTACGCCAAGCGCCACATCACCGTAACCGCCATGGAGCTGCAGAAGACCTTCCAGAAGGCCCCCTACGGCTGGGCCGAGATTGACGTGGCCGCCGTGGTGGCCCAGCTCGTGGCCGAGAAGCGCGCCAAGCTCGCCTACGCCGGCAAGGCGCTCGAGGCCTCGGACGCGCGCGTGCCGGACTGCCTGCGCAAGCGCCAGTACGCCGAGAAGACCACGGTGGAGCAACGCGTGGCGGTGGACCCCGCCATGCTGAGCTGCGCCCGCGGCGTGGTTGAGGAGCTCTGCGGCGTCCACGACCTTCCTACAGACGAAGACGGCCTGGCCAAGCGCGCCCGCGCCGAGCTGGAGGAGAAGCGGCGCTGGCTTGCAGACCTGCTGGGGCACGAGTACCGCGACAACCGCAACTACCCCGGCTTCAGCGAGGTGGTTGAGGCCCGCAACCTCATCGGCTCGCTGCTCGAGTCCGGCACCTCCCCGGAAGGGCTCATCGCGGCGCTGAGCAAGCGAGAGGCAGACGCGCAGGATGCCGCCGAGGACATGCGGGACGTGAGCAACTTCTTCCTCAGCCAGAAGCAGATCTTTGACACGGCCACCGAGCTGCAGGACACCATGAGGGACGAGAGGGACTACCTGGCCTCCAACGAGCAGGCAGTCTCTGCCCTCGCAACCATCAACAGCACCCTCTCCAAGCCGCGCCTGGGCAGCTACAAGAGCCTCTCGGACGCCAACGCCTCCCTCAAGGCCGCCCACAAGGAGCTACTCGGCGCCAAGCGCGAGGACGTGCTGCGCCAGCTTGAGGTGGTCTATGAGGGCATCGAGGCCTACGCCGACGAGAAGGACGTGAGCCTCTCCAAGATTGGCCAGAAGAAACTCGAGCGCAAGAGCGACATCAACGACGCCAAGACCCTCACGAGGCTCGACGCCCTGGTGAGCAACCTCACCACAGACCAGAGCGCCCTGTACGCAGACATCGAGCGCGAGCACGAGCGCACCCACCGCCCCGCCCCCGCCCGCACGGGCCTCACCGCCACGTCCCATGTGACGCCCGCGGCCGGCACCGCCCAGGCGCCCGCGGCCGGCACCGCCCAGACGGCCACAACCACCACGCCCGCCGCCACGCCCACGGCTCCCCAGCCCCGCGTGAGGAACGTGAGCCGCACCACCATCTTCACCCCTCGCAGCCTTGCGAGCGAGCAGGAGATTGACGCCTACCTCGCCCGCGCCCGCGAGGCGCTGCTCGCAAGCCTTGCCGGAAACGACGCCATCAAGCTCAACTAACGCCCCAAAGGAGTGGCCATGGATACCAAGAGCCTCGAGAAGTTCTGCCCCTGGGCGCGCGTGCAGCTCATGGAGGGCGTGCACCGCCGCTGCCTCGTCTTTGGCCTGGACGACGCGGGCCGCGCCGCCGCGGGGCCGGAGGCAGACGTGGTGGCGGGCCGCGTGCTCACCGCCGCGCAGAAGGCCCAGCGCGCCTCCCTCATGCGCCAGATAGAGGCCCTGGCCCAAGACCAGGACGCCAACGACAAGAAGGCCCCCAGCCCCTACGAGCGCTTTGTGGCCGCCGAGGCCTACGGATGGTTCAACCGCCTTGCCGCCCTGCGCTACATGGAGACCAAGGGCTACCTGGCGGGCGGCATGCGCCTGCTCTCCGCCCAAGACGGCTCCTTTGACCCAGAGTGCCTCACGCGCGCGGGCGAGGTTGAGCTCGAGGGCCTGAGCGCAGAGGAGGCCGTTGAGCTGGCGAGCGAGGGCAAGGACGACGAGCTCTTCCGCCGCACCATCGTGGCCCAGTGCAACGAGCTCGCCCGCAGCCTGCCCACCGTCTTTGGCCGCGTGAGCGCCGCAGACGCCCTTACCCTGCCCGACGGCCTGCTGCTTAAGAACGAGACCAACGTGGCCTACCACCTCGTGGCGGACCTGCCGGAATGGGACGAGGACGGCAACCCCACCGGTCAGTGGGACAACGTCGAGGTCCTGGGCTGGATGTACCAGTTCTACAACTCCGAGGTAAAGGACGCCTTCTTCAAGG
>CAVHKV010000112.1:0-7031 GCA_963636635.1 uncultured Bacteroidales bacterium | reverse complement strand
AGAACACGTAGGTGTTCGTCATGATGCGGCGGCTGAAGGGCGTGTGCGTAAGGTCGTAGAGCACGCGGTCCATCTGGTCAAAATCGCCCTCGGGGTAGTGGCTCTTCTGGCCGATCTGGTAGCCGTAGGCCTTGCCGATGGAGCCAGTTTCGTCGGCCCATTCGTCCCAGATGCTGCTGTTGAGCTCGTTGATGTTGTTGGACTTCTTCTGGTAGATCCACAAGACCTCGTCCATGGCGCTCTTGAGGGCGGTGCGGCGCAGGGTGATGGCCGGGAACTCCTCGCGCAGGTCGTAGCGGTTCACCACGCCAAACTGCTTGATGGTGTAGGCCGGCGTGCCGTCCTCCCACACCGGGCGGACCTTCTGGCCCTCGGTGGTGGTGCCGTTGTCCAGGATGTCCTGGCACATGGAACAGAACAGCTCGTCTGCCTTGCTCATGGTGAGGTCCTTTCTGTGGTCCTTGCGGTTGGGGAGGGGTTCGGGCGATGCTTGCGCGCGTGTGGCCGGCCCTAGGCGTGCCTTCTAGCTCAGAACAAGCCTTCTAACTGTGCTTATATGCTCACGGAAGTGCGTGCGACTTGCCGCTGGCGGGCTGCCAGCTGGCCAAACCGCTCGTTACTTGTCGTTGGCCGAGCTCCAGAGGGCGTCGGCGAGGTCGAGGGCGATGTTGGTGACGTCGCTCGCAGTGGCGTCGAGCTCGTCGAGCTCGCTTGCGTAGTGGCCGGAGGGCGAGGCCATGATGGCCACGATCTTGCCAAAGGCCTCCCAGCGCTTGACGGCGCCGTCCTGGGCCTCCTGAAGCGAGTTGAGGATGTCGTCTGCGGAAGAGCCGCTGATGTCGCTCTCGGCCGTCAGCTCGATGGCGGCCAGGTCCGTCTTGGCCTGTTCGCAGAGCTGGGCGGCCTGGGAGAGCTCGTCTGCGCGGGTCTCGTCGTCGGCGGCGGATGCCGCGGCGCGCAAGTGGCTCACAACCTGCGCGGTGGCGTCGTCGTCTGCCTTGGCAAAGGCTTGCACGTAGGAGGCCACGGCCTTCTGCGAGCCGGAGTAGTCGCTCGAGAAGACGTAGTCCGAGACCGAGTTGTCGAAGCAGTAGAGCTCGACGTCAAAGACGTTGTCCTCGGTGAGCTCGGTGTCGGAGTAGTCGGAGTTGCCGTTCAGCTCGTTTTGCAGGTCCTCGAGGTCGCTCTTGAGGTCGTCGAGGTCCTCGTCGTCGTAGGGGTAGGCGTTGCTGCCCGAGCCGTAGTCGCCATAGTCATCGTACTCAACGGCGAGCTCGGCGAACTTCATGATGCCGCTTGTGGTGGCGCAGCCGATTGCAACGAGCAGGGCGAGCACCACGAGGGTGATGACGACGGGGGCGGCGCCTGCCTTGTTGTCCCTGGAGGTGGTGGCGCTGGCGCTCTCGATGACGCGGGGCTTGCCCGCCTCGTCTTTGTGCATGGGCTGGTCTTGTTCGCTCATGTCTCTCCTCTCGGGGCGTGCGCTGTGCGCTGCGGTTGGGCGCGTCGTGTATGCCTAGCTGCGCTTTATTGACGTGCTGGCCGTGCCGGCGGCGTGGCCCTAGGCCATGTCGGCGAGGCGGCCGTGCTTCTCGTAGCGGGTGACGCGGCTAATCTTGTTGTCTTCGTCCACAAAGACCACGTGAGGGGCGTTCTGCGGATCGCGGGCCTCTTCGGGGGTCATCTGGGCGTAGCACATGATGATGGCCTTGTCGCCCACGCTCACGAGCTGGGCGGCCGCGCCGTTCAGGCAGATGACGCCGCTGCCGGGCTCGCCGGCGATGACGTAGGTCTCAAGGCGGGTGCCGCGCTCGACGTCTGCCACCTGGACCTTCTCGTACTCGAGGATGCCGGCGGCGTCCATGAGGTCCTGGTCGATGGTGATAGAGCCCACGTAGTCCACCTCGGCCTGGGTGATGGTGGCGCGGTGAATCTTGCCCTTGAGCATGTTGAGAACCATGTGTGTTGAACTCCGTAAGGTCTTGCGCGGTTCGTATTCCAAATTGAACAGGATAGCGCAGTCAACGTGGGCCGGGCCGCAGGTGCGCCACTCTCCACGTCCTCGGCACCGTAGCCCTAGGGTTGTGGGGCGGTGGGCGCTTCCGGGACGAGGGCGGGCGTTGTTTGTCGGTCTGAGCCTGGGGCGGTGGGCGCTTCCAAGGCGAGGGGTGGCACCACTTGCGGCTGGCGCCCGATGCGGCTTAGCTGCGCCTGGCCACTGCAAGCCATGAGTCCCCGTGAGCCCCGGCCGGCCTTGTGCCGCCCCGTCCCAAGCGACTTTGCCCATTCGTAACCTCGTTGTGGGGCTTAGTGTCCGGGATGCGAACTATTATTGATGCGTTGGACATTTGCCCCCGCACGTTCAAGGGAGACCCATGGACCTCAAGAACCGCCTCATCCTCGAGGAATACCGCAAGAACCGCGAGGACTTCCTCGAGATTGAGAAGATCGTGGCCGAGAAGCTCGACGGCATCGTGGAGCAGACCGGCGTGCGCCTCTTCGCCACCCAGCACCGCGTCAAGGCCGAGAACAGCCTCGCCGGCAAGCTCATCCGCAACGACGGCTGGTACAACAGCCTGGGCGACCTCACGGACATCCTGGGCGCCCGCGTCATCCTCTACTTCTCCGACGACATCGACAAGGTGGGCCGCGCGGTGGAGGAGGCCTTCGACATCGACTGGGAGAACTCCACCGACAAGCGAGAGATCATCGGCGCCGAGTCCTTCGGCTACCTTTCGCTTCACCGCATCTGCAGCCTGCCCGAGGGCTACCCGGAGAACCTGCGCAAGTGGCGCTTCGAGATCCAGATTCGCACCGCCCTGCAGCACGTCTGGAGCGACATCAACCACGACCTGGGCTACAAGAACGAGTTCGGCGTGCCGCGTGCCGTCACCCGAGCCTTCTCGCGCGTCTCGGCCCTGCTCGAGATTGCTGACAGCGAGTTCGTGCGCGCCCGCGACATGATGTATGACTACACCGAGGACGTCCGCGGCCGCATCATCGCCGGCCAGGCCGACGACGTGGCACTGGACACCGTCTCGCTCAGGGAGTTCGTGCGCCGCAACTCCCAGATGCGCACCTTCCTGGAGAAGATCGCAAACATCGCCGGCGCCGAGATCGAGGAGACCGACCCGGGCAACTACCTCGAGCAGCTCGAGTGGCTCGGCATCAAGGACCTCGGCGGCATGCAGGAGCTGCTCGCCAACAACGAGGACATGGCCGCCAAGTTCGTGGAGGCCACACTCTCCGAGGCCGAGCTCGACGTGCTCTCGTCCTCGGCCGGCCTTCGCTACCTCTGCCGCGCCGAGCTCTGTCGTCGTGGCCTTCCCGAGGAGAAGGTGGCAGAGTTCCTCGCCCTCTCGCTCAAGGACCCGGCCCGCGCCAAGCGCCGCGCCAGCTACCTCATCAGCTCCTACGCCAAGCTCGCGGCGGGGGAGGAGTAGCCCATGGCCAAGCCCACGGCAGATAGCGAGCTCTACGTCCGCGCCCTGGCGTTTGCCACCGAGAAGCACGCCGGCCAGGTGCGCAAGGGCGGCGGCATGCCCTACATCGTCCACCCCGTGGTGGTGGCCGACATCGTGGCGCGCTGGGGCTACGGCCGCGACTACATCCTGGCGGCCTTCTTCCACGACCTGCTGGAAGACACCGACGCCACCGACGCCGAGATAGAGGCGCTGGGAGGGCCCGTTGTGCTCGAGGCGGTGCACCGCCTCACCAAGGAGCCCGGCTACGTGATGGCCGACTATGTGGAGGGCATCCGCAACAACGACATCGCCCGCGTGGTCAAGGCGGCCGACCGCCTGCACAACCTGCGTTGCGCCGTGCTCACCGGCGAGGACTTCAAGCGCCGCTACATCCTGGAGACGCTCGACTGGTACATGGACCTCTCGCCCGAGATCCCGCCGGCCGTGCGCGACCTGGCAAAGACCATGGACGAGCCCATCGCCGAGCTGGACTTCTCCTACTCGCCGGTGGACCAGTGGAAGATCGGCTAGGGCGGCAGCGGTTACGAATCGGCGCACCGCGGCCTTGCCGGTGGCGGCGTACCGATAGAATGACAAGGCAGCATGCGTGATAACGGGGGAGACCCCCGACGAAAGGAAACGAACATGGCAATCGAAATCACCACCACCAACGAGGCCGAGAAGACCGTCATCGCGGTGTCCGGCAGGCTCGACACCACCGCCGCCCCCGACCTCGAGGCCACCCTCGACGAGGTGCTGCCCGGCGCCAAGGACCTCACCTTCGACTTCGCCGGCCTCGAGTTCATCGCCTCCTCCGGCCTGCGCGCCGTCCTGCGCGCCCAGAAGGCCATGAACGAGCAGGGCAGCATGCGCATCATCAACGTCTGCGACGCCGTGATGGAGGTCTTCGACATCACCGGCTTCATGGACTTCCTGGTCATCGAGTAGGGGCATGGACTTCAGCGTCTGGGCGAGGGTCTCGGTTCTGACGGCCCTCGCCCCGCTGCTCTGCGCCGTGTTCGCCTGGCTCGAGAAGCGTGGCACCTTCTCCCACGTGAGCTATAAGCGCAACCAGCTCATCATCGGAATAGCGTTCGGCATCGTCGCCATCATCTCCACCGAGTTTGGCGTGCCCGTCTCCGACGGCGCCATCGTCAACGTGCGTGACGCCGCCCCCATCTGCGCAGGCCTGTTCTTCGGCGCCCCGGCCGGCCTCATCGCCGGCGTCGTCGGCGGCGTGGAGCGTTGGCTGTGCGTCTATTGGGGCGGCGGCATCTACACGCGCCTGGCGTGCTCGCTGGGCACCCTGCTCTCGGGCCTGGTGGCCGCCGTCATGCGCAACCGCCTGTTCGAGGACCGTCGCCCGCCCCTGGGCTACGTGGGCGCCATCGGCATCGCGTGCGAGGTCCTGCACATGCTGCTCGTGCTGCTCACCAACATGGACGACCTCGACGTCGCCTTCTACTTTGTTGAGCAGTGCGCCGCGCCCATGATCGTCTCGGTGGGCGTCTCGGTCTTCTTTGGCTCGCTTGCCTGTGGGCACGTGCGCCAGGACGCCGTGTGGGTGCGCCCGCCCTTCCTCATCAACGACCTCGCGCTGCGCCTGTTCGCGGTCATCGCGATGACCTTCCTGGTGGTGAGCGGGTTTACCTACCGCATCAACGAGGACCTCACGGTCTCGCAGGCCGAGGAGCTGCTCACCCTCAACATCGTCGACATCACCGGCGTGGCCGACGGCGCCGGCTGGGGCCAGATCCTGGGCCGCGCGGCCAACTGGCGCATCGACAAGAGCGGCGGCGTCATCGTCACCGACGCGAGCGACCGCATCCTCACCGACAGCCACCACAACGAGAAGTTCGAGCCCGAGATTCTCGACAGCGAGAAGAGCTACGAGGAGGGCAAGCTGGCCCGCGCCGACATCTTCGGCACGGAGTGCTTCGTCATGAGGAGCACCGAGGACATCTCAAACGGCTCGGGCCGCACCGCCATCGTCTACGTGCCGGTGAGCGAGGTCAGCTTCTTCAGCACGGTGAGCATGTACCTGGTGGTCTTCATGGAGATCATCGTCCACTGCATGCTGTTCATCCTGCTCTACCGCCTCATGGACCGCCGCGTGGTGAAGCGCCTGGACGACGTCAACGCTGGGCTGCGCGCCATCTCCGAGGGCGACCTCGGCGTGGAGATCGACGTGCGCAGCCACCAGGAGTTCTCCAACCTCTCCGACGACATCAACCAGACGGTGTCCTCGCTCAAGAAGCTCACCGAGGAGGCCGAGAGCCGCATGGACGCCGAGCTTGCCATGGCCACGCAGATCCAGCACTCGGCCCTGCCCTCGGTCTTCCCGGCCTTCCCGGACCGCCGTGACTTCCACCTCTTCGCGTCCATGGACGCGGCCAAGGAGGTCGGCGGCGACTTCTATGACTTCTACCTGCTCAACTCCCGCACGCTTGTGGTGGTCATCGCCGACGTCTCGGGCAAGGGCGTTCCCGGCGCCATGTTCATGATGCGCGCGAAGACCCAGCTCAAGAGCCTGGTTGAGAGCGGCATGAGCGTGGAGCAGGCCTTCACGGCCGGCAACGACATGCTCTGCGAAGGCAACGAGGCCGGTATGTTCGTCACCGCCTGGATGGGCATTCTCGACGTGGGCACCGGCCTGCTCAGCTACGCCAACGCCGGCCACAACCCGCCCATCATCCGACGCCGCGGGCAGAAGGCCGAATACCTGCACAGCCGCGCCAACCTCTTCTTGGGCGGCATGGAGGGCATCAAGTACCAGCGCCAGACCTTGCGTTTTGACATCGGTGACGAGCTGTTCCTCTACACCGACGGCGTTACCGAGGCCATTGCGGCAGATGACTCCTTCTATGGAGAGGAGCGACTCTTGGCCACCATCAACTCAAGCGACCACACCGGCCCCAAGGGCGTGTGCGAGCGCGTCCGCGAGGACGTCCGCGCCTTCTCCGAGGGTGCCGAGCAGGCCGACGACATCACCATGCTCTGCGTGCGCCTGAACGCCCTCACCGAGGGCGACGTGCTCACCATCCAGCCCGACAACCACGGCCTTGAGGTGGCGAGCGACTTCCTCGAGAGGCGTCTGCGCCGCGCCGGCTTGGTGGGCAAGCCCGCAAACCGCGTGCGTGTAGTGGCAGACGAGATCATCTCCAACATCATCCGCTACTCCAACGCCACGCGCGCCGTCATCTCGTTCGAGCGCGCCGGCGGCGTGACCACGCTGATGTTCGTGGACGACGGCATGCCCTTCGACCCCACCGCGGCCAACGACGCCGACACCACGCTCTCGGCCGACGAGCGAAAGATCGGCGGCCTGGGCATCCACATGGTTCGCCGCATGACCCGCTCCATGCACTACGAGCGCGTCTGCGACGAGAACATCCTCACCGTGGAGTTCGCTTTGGACGAGTAACGACTACGGCTACCGAAGACCGCCTGCGCAGGATGCCCGCACGCAAACGTACGCCCCCGTGAGCCTTGTCGCCTGCGGGGGCGTTTCTTGTCTCGTTCCTGCGCTCGCCAGAAGGGTGGCGCTCCATGGGTTTCCGTTAACGG
>CAVHKV010000111.1:0-7061 GCA_963636635.1 uncultured Bacteroidales bacterium | reverse complement strand
GGGGCCTAGGCCTCGAACTTCTCCGGGAAGAGGACGGTCTCCACCAGCTCGCAGGCGTCGGCGATGCACAGGGGGCAGGGACGCAGTACGCCGTGGTCGCACCCCACGCCCTTGAGCTCGCGGCAGGTGACCGAGCCGTTCTTGGCGCCGAAGCGCTCGAGAAGCTCGCGCGAGAGGGCGCAGCTCTGCTTCTTGGAGGCCGGTGCCTCGAGGTTGCCATCGCTCGTAATGAGGCCGGCCAGGTAGACCGCGCCAGAAAGCGCGCCGCAGGTGCCCTGCATGCCGCCCATGCCAAGGCCGAAGGCCTCCATGGAGCGAAATGCCTCCTGCTCCGAGACTCCCACGAGGTCGCAGTAGGTGCAGGCCACGGCCTGGGCGCAGTTGAAGCCGCGCTTGTGCAGCTCGTCGGCCGCAGAAACCCTGGATTCCATGGCGCCTCCCCTACTCGGCGTCGGCCGGAAGAAGGCCCATGCCGAGCTTCTTGCCGCCCATGACGTGCATGTGGAAGTGCATGACCGTCTGGCCGGCGTCCGGGCCGGCGTTGGTGACGACGCGGTAGCCGCTCTCCTCAATGCCCTCGCTCTTCACGACCTCGCTCACGGCGTGGGCCATGGCGCCGAGGGTCTGCGCGTCCACGCCGTCGCAGATGTTGGCGTGGTGGGCCTTGGGGATGACGAGCACGTGGGTGGGCGCCTGCGGCTCGAGGTCGCGGAAGGCCAGCACGGCGTCGTCCTCGTAGACGACGGTGGACGGAATCTCGTGGTTGGCAATCTTGCAGAAGATGCAATCAGACATGGAACTCCCCTATTCCTCGCTAGCGGCGGACGTGGTGTCCGGGGCGGCGACCTCGCTCGTGGAGTCAAGCAGGACCTGCACGCGCTGCTCGGCGTTGGTGAGGCGCTCGCGCAGGCTGCTCAGCAGCTCCACGCCGCGCTGGTAGCGCGCAAGGGCGTCCTCGAGCTCAAGCTCGCCGCTCTCCAAGGAGCGTACCACGCGCTCAAGCTCCACGGAGGCCTCCTTGAAGCTCATCTCGTCAATTGCCTTCTCAGTGTTCTCGAGCGCCATGGCGCCCTCCTTATCCTCATGCCGCACGGCGGCGATTCTTGAACGGTTTTCCTAGGCCTGTACCTGCGTGACGTTGGCCGAGAAGGAGCCGGCCCCAAGCCTCACGCTCACCTCTGAGCCAACGGAGAGCTCGCTGGCGTCGCTCAGCACGTGGCCCGCCTCGTCACACGCGATGGCATAGCCGCGCCCCAGCACCTTGAGCGGTGAGAGCGCGTCCAGCGTGGCGGCAAGCCTTCCCACCTGCGCCTCCTGCGTCCTCGTGAGGCGAGGTGCGACCTCAACCAGACGCGAGGCAAGGGAGGTGACCTCGCGAGACCTGCTGTCCACCGCACGGGGCAGTGCGTCCAGCAAACGTTGCTCGGACTGCATGAGCGTGGTCTCGTAGTCGCTGACGACGCTCTTGAAGTCCCTCAGGCAGCGGTGGGACGCAAGCGCCTCGAGCCGCATGCGCTCTTGCGCAAGGCGATTGGAAAGCGAGCGCGGAAGTCCCGAGCCGCTTTGCTGGAGCTGTGCTTCGCACCCGGCAAGGGTGACGGCCATGGCGCGGTTCATGCGCTCCCTGCGTCCGTTGATTTGAAGCACGATCTCGTCGAGCGCCGGAGCCACGCATTCGGCGGCGGCCGTGGGCGTGGACTGGCGCCTGTCGGAGACGTGGTCGCAGATGGTGACGTCGGGCTCATGGCCGATGCCGGTGATGACAGGCACAGGGCAGCTCGCCACGGCACGGGCGAGCGCCTCGTCGTTGAAGGTCATGAGGTCCTCGTAGGAGCCGCCGCCGCGCACGAGCAAGATGGCATCGGGCCTCGCCGCAGCAGCCACCCCGAGCGCGGTGATGATGCTCTGCTCGGCGCCCGCGCCCTGCACCTTGCAGCCGACGCAAAGGATCTCGACCATGGGGTTGCGCCTCTTCAGGGTGCGCTTTACGTCCTTGATGACCGAGCCGGTGAGGCTCGTGACGACGGCGACTCGGGTGCAGAAACGCGGGATGGGCTTGCGCTCACGATCCATGAGGCCCTCGGCCTTGAGCTTTGCCTTGAGCTGCTCCACCTGCAGGCGCAGCAGGCCCTCTCCCGAGATGCAAATTTTGTCGGCGATGAAGCTCAGGCGCCCCGTGCCCTTGTAGACGTCGAACTTGCCCGTGAGCTCAAGCTGCAGGCCGTCCTCGAGCCTAATGCCGCTTGCCGCGTAGACGCCCCTCCACACGATGACGTCCATGCTCGAGCTCTCGTCCTTGACCTGGAAGTAGCAGTGGCCCGAGCCGCCGTTGGGGCCGCGAAAGCCCGTGACCTCGCCGGTGACCACCAGCTTGCCCATGTCGTTGACGCACCTCTTGGCCGCCAAGACGGCGCCGCTCACGGACAGCGGCTCGCCTTGCGCGCCTGCCAAGCCAGCCCCGCCAGTTACCTCTGAAACGTCCCAGGCCATGCTCACCCTTCGATTTCTCTTTCCAAGCAAGGCCGAAAACGTCCTTGCGCTACGTTGGGATCAAGTATGCACCCAAAGCCTGACATTAAAGACTCAGGCATCCCTAGCTGCACCTAAGCGCCATTCTTGGGCGAAAAGAGCACAAGCTGGAGACGAGTCCCGGACCTTATCGCAACGTCGGTAAAGCCTGGACAGAAGATGCAAAGGTCGCGTCAACAACCTGCGCAGAGTCCCCCGTGGCGACGCCTCAATCGCTACACAAGGCAAACGTCCTCACGCAAACGTCCGGCGCTAGCAACAACGCGCCCAGCCAACACAGCAAAATCGCACGAACACCTAGAGAATCTCGACGTGCCCGTCCTTGACGGTGAGGCCGCAGTCTCCGGAAAGCAGGCGCTCGAGCTTCTCGCCGGCAAGTTGGTAGCGCCAGCCCTCGCGAAGCGCCGGGTTGTTCTGGCCCGAGAGGAAATCGAGCAGGTCGTCGCGCGTGGCGATGAGTTGGCAGGCTACGCCGCTCTTGTCGGAGATGATGCGCAGCATGGCGTACATGAGGTCGAGCACGCTCTCCTGCTCGGCGCTCGGGCGGCTTCGGCGCGGCAGCGAGGGCAGGTCGCCCGCCGGGCACTTGCTCCCGCGATAGACGGCGTGCACGAGGTTGTCGGCGTCGCGCTCGCTCATCTGCTCGGTGCCGCGGATGCGGCGCAGCCTCTGCACGTCCGCGGGCGCGCGGCGGCAGACCTCGAGCAAGACCTCGTCGGAGAGCACCCACTTGCGAGGGATGTCGCGCTTGAAGGCGAGCTTCTCGCGCCAGGCGCAGGCCTCGCGTGCCACGGCGAGCTGCTTTCTGGTGAGCGTGCTCGCGCGCTTGAGGTGCTTGTAGGCGTCCATCGGCTCGTGGCGGTAGTGCGAGGGGTCGAGCAGGGCCTGCATCTCGGGAAGCACCATCTGCAGGCGGTCCTTGGCCACGAGCTCCTCCACCATCTGCTCGTAGATGCCGGGCAGGTAGCGCACGTCGTCCTCGGCGTAGGTGAGCTGCTCTGGGTCGAGAGGTCGGCGGGACCAGTCGGTGAGGCTCTCGGCCTTGGCAAGGTGAACCCCGGTGTAGGCCTCCACAAGCGAGCCGTAGCCCAGCTGCATCCGGTGGCCCAGGAAGGCCGCGGCGAGCTGTGTGTCGAACAGCGGCGCCGGCACGCAGCCCATGGCGCCGTCGATGACCTCGAGGTCTTGCCCGCAGGCGTGCAGAACCTTTGTGATGGCGGGATTGGTGAAGAGCTCGGCGATGGGGCTCAAGTCGTCAATCGCCAAGGGGTCGACGGCGGCGATGTTGTCTGCCGAGGTGGAAAGCTGTATCAGGCACAGCTTTGGGCGAAAGGTCTTCTCGCGCAAAAACTCGGTGTCAACGGCCAAGACGCTCGAGGAGGCGGCGCGCTCGCAGAAGCGCCTGAGCTCCTCAGAAGTGGAAATGAACACTACGTGACCCCTCAGCACGCGCTCCCTCGCTTACGGGGAGCGGGCGAAAATCGGCTACCATGCTAATGCGGCCATACGGCCGTACAGACAGGAGGATACCATGCGATGCCTCATCGTTCACAATCCGCGTTCGGGCTTTGGCTCCGACGCCATCTATGCCTTCGAGCGTGAGCTCGTCCGCGCCGGCGACGAATGCGTCCTGCGCGTGCTTGCCGATGACGACGAGTGCGGCCGCGCGCTCGAGGACGCCGAGGGCTTTGACGTCGTCGTGCTCTCCGGCGGCGACGGCACGGTCTCGAACCTCCTGTACTTCCTCAAGGAGAAGGACGTGAGGGTCTGTGTCTTCCCCTCCGGCACCGCCAACCTGCTGTTCTCCAACATCGGCAACTCGCCCGAGCCGGCCGCCCTGGCGCGTGCCTGCCGCTGGGGCGACACCGCGATCTGCGACCTCGGCGAGGCCGTTTGGGCAGACGAGACCGGAACCGAGCGCAGGCGCGGCTTCTCCATCATGGCCGGCACCGGCTTTGACGCCGAGCTCATGCGCGCCGCCGCGCCCAACAAGAAGGCCATGGGCGAGGTGGCCTACTTCATGGCCGCCCTCGCCGACCCCACGCCCAAGGTCGTCCACTACACCATCGACATCGACGGCACCACCATCGAACGCGACGGCATCGCCTGCCTCGTGGCCAACAACGCCATGATTCAGCTCGACATGGAGGTCGCGCCCGGCTGCACCATGGACGACGGCCTGCTCGACGTCATCGTGCTCGAGGCCACCGTCACCGCCCAGCTCATCCGCCCGCTCATCAGCGGCATCATCGACCGCAAGGGCGAGCGCGGCGCCAGGCCCCGTCTCGAGACCTTCCGCGGCAAGAACGTCAAGATCACGGCCTCCGAGCCCATCCCCATGCAGGTGGACGGCGAGGTCATCGAGGGCGTCGTCACCAGCTGGCAGGCCAGCGCGCTTCCCGGCGCCAACAACCTCATCGTCGACGCGCTCTCCCGCTACCAGCCAAAATCCCCCCGAACCACTCCGCTCTTCCCCGTCGCCAAGGAACTCGCCTTCCCCGAGTAACGTTGACGTTTTCGACGGAGGACGGCATGGCCCTGCGCAAACGTCCTCGCTCAAATTCGCTAGAGGGTTTCGTTCCATAGGCCGCTGCGGAATGTTTGCTTAGGGCCATGCCGCTCCCCCTGTTGGGCACGTTGTTGAGGGAAGGCTAGTTACGGCGGGTAGGGCAACGTACAACCTTTTGATGAGGCGCTACGTATCTCTGAGAATCGCTTGGCCGTGAGCCAAACCATGCTAAAAAACGAAGAAGGCCGGCGGAAAATCCGTCGGCCTTCTTTGCTGCGTGTCTTAAGCCCTTATTTCTCGGGCTTGTTGTGGTTCGTTACTGCGTCGATGACGCAGAAGATGATGGAGAGGGCCCAGAGGAGCAGGTATTGCCAGGTGAGCTCGCTGTGGTTCACCAGGGCGATGATGCCCACCACGCTCACGAAGGCCGTCACGACGTAGAGGACGGCGCTCGAGGCCTTGCCCTTCATGTTCACGGCCGCCCCTTAGCCCTCGGTGGACAGGGCGATGCCCTCGAGGTACTTGCCGTACTCGGTCTTGGAGATCTTGGAGGCGAGGTTGAGCAGCTGGGCGCGGCCGATCCAGCCCTTGCGGTAGGCGATCTCCTCGATGGCGGCGATCTTGGTGCCGGTGGACTGCTGCACCACGCGCATGAACTCGCCGGCGTGGAACAGGTCGTCCACCGTGCGGGGGCTAAACCACGCAAAGCCCTCGGGAAGCGTGGTGGTGTAGAGCTGCTTGTGCTCGAGGTACATGTGGTTGAGGTCCGTGATCTCGAGCTCGCCGCGGGCGGAGGGCTTGAGCTTCTTGGCGTACTCCACGACCTTGTTGTCGTACATGTACAGGCCCGTGGCCACGTAGTTGGTGCGTGCCTCCTCGGGCTTCTCCTCGATGTAGGTCACCTTGTTGTGCTCGTCAAAGTCGATGACGGCGTAGCGCTCGGGGTGCTTGACCTGGTAGCCAAAGATGGTGGCGCCCTTCTTGTGGCTCTTGGCCTCCTCGATGTTGAGGTCGAAGCCCGAGCCGTAGAAGATGCTGTCGGCCAGCACCAGGGCCACCGAGTCGTTACCGATGAAGTCCTCGCCGATGAGGAAGGCCTGGGCGATGCCGTCGCGGTTCTCCTGGGCGGCGTAGGAGATGTTGAGGCCGAGCTGGGAGCCGTCGCCGAAGTGGGCGCGGTAGGCCTCGATGTCGGAGGGGTTCACGATGAAGAGGACGTCGCGGATGTCGGCCCTCATGAGGGTGGCCAGGGAGTAGTACACGAGCGGCTTGTCATAGATGGGCAGCAGGTGCTTGGAGCCAGAGAACGTCATGGGATAGAGGTGGGTGCCGAAGCCTCCGGCAAGGACGATACCTTTCACGGGACGAGCCTCCTTGGGGTCGCGTTGCATGCAGCTTTGAGTATAGCGCCGCGGGCGGCGTTTCTGCCGATGCGAAAGGCGGGCGCTTCTCGCGCTATACTTCCATGCGTATGTGACCAGAACCTTAGGAGGATCTTCAATGTCTCCCAGCTCCACGCCCGTGCGCGTTCGCTTCGCGCCTTCCCCCACCGGAAAGCTCCACGTGGGTGGCGCCCGAACCGCAATCTTCAACTGGGCCTTCGCCCGCGCCAACAAGGGCACCTTCATCCTCCGCATCGACGACACCGACCCCGAGCGCTCCACCGAGGAGAACACGCAGGTCATCCTTCGCGCCATGCGATGGATGGGCCTTGACTGGGACGAGGGCCCCGAGGTGGGCGGCGACTTTGGCCCCTACGCGCAGACCGAGCGCCTCGAGATGTACCAGCAGGCCGCCCAGAAGCTCTGGGACGAGGGCCGCGCCTACCCCTGCTTCTGCTCTGCCGAGCAGCTCGCCGCAGACAAGAAGGCCGCCCAGGAGCGCAAGGACCCCTTCCAGGGCTACCAGCGCCGCTGCCGCGACCTCGACCCGGACGAGGCCCGCGCCCGCATCGCCGCCGGCGAGAAGTACGTGCTGCGCATCAAGGTGCCGGCCGACCGCGGCGACGTCGTGATCCACGACG
>CAVHKV010000110.1:0-7116 GCA_963636635.1 uncultured Bacteroidales bacterium | reverse complement strand
TGGGAAGCGCCGATGAACCAACAGATATACGACCCAAAGCCCAGCCATTGCTAGCCCGGCCCCGGCGTCAAACCCTCGTCAATCAACCGCCCACCCAAGTTTTCAACATTTTGGTTTTCGACCAGGCTCGCTACCGTATAATGAGTTTTCAACATTGCTGCCGCTGAGCAGCAAACATACAGGTAGATAGCTAGAAGGCCAGGATGGAAGAAATCAACAACCAGGAATCCGACGCCCAGATACTCTGGGATGACGTCGTCAGCATGCTCGAGGACGAAGGCCTGGCGCCCGCAACCCTCGCCATGCTGAGGAGCTGCGCCGCCATCGACCTCACCGAGGACACCCTGGTCATCGCGGCCGGCGGCGCCTTCGTCAAGCGCAACGTCGAGAGGAACTCGGCCACCATCACCGAGACCCTGAGACGGGCCGCCTTCCAGCCCATGAACCTGTCGGTGGAGCTCAGCCGCGAGAAGGCCGCCCCTTCCGCAAGCGCCCCCGCAGCTCCTGCCACCACCATCACCCCCGCCGAGCTCGAGCGCATGCGCACGGCCTCCGCGACGCCGGCCGCGGCGTCGCCCGCACAGGAAAGCTCCGAGCCCGCAAAACGCAAGCCCAACCCGCTCGTAGAGAAGATCACGGCCGAGGACTCCCGCCTCACCTTCGACACCTTCGTCGAGGGAGAGGAGAACCAGCTCGCCTTCCAGGCCGCCAAGGCCGTGGCCGACGGAAGCACCGGCTACAACCCCCTGTTCATCTACGGCAGGAGCGGCCTGGGCAAGACCCATCTGCTCAAGGCCATCCAGAACTACCTCGCCACCTACTCGCCCGAGCGCATCTGCGTCTACCGCCAGGCCCGCGACTTCGTGCGCGACTACACCAGCGCCATGAACGACACCTCGAGAAACGTCCGCGAGGCGCTGGCCGACAACTACCACGACATCGACGTCCTCATCATCGACGACATCCAGGGCTTCGGCGGCGCCGTGAAGTCCATCGACTTCTTCTTCGACACCTTCAACTACCTCACGAGCCACGGCAAGCAGATCGTGCTGGCCGCAGACGAGAGCCCCGCCGAGCTGGGACTGGAGGACCGCGTGTCCACGCGCCTCGACTCGGGCGTCACCATCGCCATCCAGGTGCCCAACTACGAGCTCAAGTACGGCCTGGTGAAGGCCTTCTACGAGCGCATGAAGGAGGAGGCGGCCCAAGACCCCGGCATGAAGGGCTTCACCGGCTCCATCTCGCAGGACAACCTCGAGTTCATGGCCCAGCGCTCCGGCTCCTCCATCCGCACCATCAAGGCCTTCTGCCAGTCGTGCCTGCTCACGGCCACCAAGAAGCAGGAGGCGGGCGACGAGCTCACGCGCGAGGACATCAGCGCCATCGCCGTCACCAAGTGGGGCACCGAGCAGCGCACCTTCACCATCGAGCAGATCCAGAGGTTCGTCGAGCAGCGCTATAGCATCAGCCACGCGGACCTCATCTCGAACAAGCGCAACAAGAGCCTGATGGAGCCGCGCCACGTCGCGGTCTGGCTCACCCGCGAGCTCACCGACTCCACGCTCGGCAAGATCGGGGAGAAGTTCGGCGGGCGCACCCACGCCACGGTCAAGCACAGCCTCAAGTGGGTGGAGGAGCGCAGGGACGAGGACCGCATCGCCCGTGACAAGATCGACCGCCTCAAGGAAGACATCATGGCAAGCTCGTAGGCAATCAACAGAGAGCTGTCGAAACCTTGCTCAAAGCTGTTGAAAACCCACGCCACAATGTCGAGAAAGATTTGAACAGGGCTTCAACGTTTAAAACCCGGACTTGGTTCCAACAGGATTTCAGGCGCAAAACAGAAGGCTGACCAGCACAAACGTAGAGTTGTTCACATTTCTACAGCGCCTACTACCACTACTAGTTATATATACATATATAAGAACACTTAGTAAGGAGAGACACATGCGCTTCACCGTCAGCCAGTCCTCACTCGCCAAGGCGCTCTCCATAGTCTCGAAGGGAATCGCCACCCACTCCACCATCCCGGTGCTCGGCGGCGTCCTCATGAAGGCAGCCAACGGCACCCTCGAGATGCAGGCCTCCGACCTCGACACCTCCATCCGCCACAAGATCGCCGCCAACGTGGAGGAGGAGGGCGAGACGGTCATCTCGGGCCGCATGCTCACCAGCGTCGTGAAGAACCTCCCCGACAGCGCCGTCACCTTCGACGGCGGCTACGGCACCATCCACCTCACTTGCGACAAGAGCTCCTTCCACCTCAACACGCTCAACGCGAGCGAGTTCCCGAGCTTCCCCGAGATCGCGATGGAGCGCTCCGTGGAGCTGCCCTGCAACACCCTCTCCGAGATGGTGGACAAGGTCTACAAGGTGACCTCGCGCGACGCGAGCCGTCCCGTCCTCACGGGCATCCTGCTCAACGTGGAGGAGAACCTCGTGCGCCTCGTGGCCACCGACTCCTACCGCCTCGTGGTCTGCGACACCAACGTGGAGACCTCCTCGCTCGAGGGCACCTTTGAGATGATCATTCCCGGCACCGCCTTCCACGACGTGCTGAGCCTGCCGAGCGACTCGCCCACCATCATCATCGGCAACACCGCCAACCAGGCGATCTTCGTCTTCGGCAACACCACCTACGTCTCGCGCCGCATCGAGGGCAACTTCATCAACTACAAGCAGCTGCTTCCCTCCACCTGCCTCACCACGGTGAAGGTGAAGGTGGCAGACCTCGCCGGCGCCCTGCGACGCGTGAGCTCCATCACCACCTCCAACTCCTCCGTGCGCTTTGACGTGGACGCCGACGCCGGCTGCATGACCCTCTCCTCCACCTCTCCCGACCAGGGCGACGCGCGCGAGGTCGTGAACGTCGACGTCGAGGGCGACCCCAACTCCATCTGCATGAACTACCGCCATGTCGGCGACTGCGTGGCCGCTCTCGACCAGGCGGGAGACGTGACTCTCGAGCTGCAGGAGGTCAAGCGTCCCGGCGTCTTCAAGAGCTACGCGAAGATCAACTACCTCTACATGCTCATGCCCATGCGGATGTAGCCCGTGTCGCTCCTCGTCAAGCGCGTCAGCTTCAACGGATACAGGAACCTCGACGGCCGCGTGATCGAGCCGGCCGAGGGCATCACGGTCCTGGTGGGGCCGAACGCCACGGGCAAGACCAATACGGTGGAGGCCCTGCAGTACCTCACCTCGGGAACCTCGTTTCGCCGTCCCTCGCCGGCCGAGCTCTTGGCTCCCGGCGCGGAGCAGGCGAGTGTCACCGCCGTGCTCGAGGGCGACGGCCGCGTGCTCGACCTCGAGATGAGCTGCACCGCCGAGAAGCGCCGCTTCCTGAGGAACGGCAAGCCCTGCCGCGGCATCGACCTGCCGGGCAACCTGCTCTCGGTGCTCTTCTGCCCGGATGACCTCAGCTTCGTGAAGGGCTCGGCCTCAAAGCGCAGGGGAGAGCTCGACGCCTTTGGTGCGCAGGCGAACGCGGGGTACCGCAAGGTGCTCTCCACCTACACCCGCTCGGTGGAGCAGCGAAACCGCCTGCTCAAGGACGGCTGTGACCCGGCGCTTCTCGATGCCTGGGACGAGTCGGTGGCCCTCGGCGGCGCCACGCTGCTCCACCACCGCCTGAACCTCTTCGAGCGCCTGCGCACGCTCGTGGCGGCCATCTATGCCGAGGTGGTGTCGGGGGAGGTCCTCACCTGCGAGTACGTCTCCACCGTCTCCGGCGCCGAGGCCGGCATGGGCCGAGACGAGCTGCGCGAGCTCATGGTCCGCGCGATGGCGCAGAGCCGCGCCGACGACCTGCGCCGCGCCCAGACGCTCGTGGGGCCGCACCGCGACGACGTCACCTTCTCCATCGACGGCCGCGACGCGCGCACCTTCGGTAGCCAAGGCCAGCAGCGCACGGTGGCACTTGCCTGGAAGATGGCCGAGGTGAGGCTCTGCGAGGACCTGCTCGGCACCCGTCCTCTGCTTCTGCTCGACGACGTCATGAGCGAGCTTGACGAGAGCCGCCGCGCCTGCGTGACGAGCTTTGTGGAGGGCGGCATCCAGACCGTCATCACCACGACCAACCTGGGCTACTTCTCAGACGAGGCCCTCGGCCGCATGAAGGTGGTGGAGTATGGCAAGCGCTAGGTTGCGCTGGCTCGAGCGCCGGGAGTACGACCCGCTCGACCCCGCCAAGCAGCACAAGGTCGAGACCGCCGCCAGCGTGGTCTCTGCCTTCGTGGACAAGAGGGTGGCCAAGGGAACCAGCGAGGTGGGCCGCGCCCTCTCCTGCTGGCGCAGCGTCTGCGGCAAGCGTGCGGCCAAGCACACGGTTGCCGTGTGGCTCAACCAGCCCAAGGAGGGCGGACTGCCCGAGCTCATCGTCTACCTCGACGGCAACACCCTCATGGCCGACCTCACCACCGACGCCGAGATGTACCAGGAGCGGCTCGCCTACGCGGGCCTCGAGGTGGAGCGCGTGAAGTTCAGGCTCTCCCGCAAGGCCGGGCAGGCCGCTGAGCAGCCAAAACGTCACAAGGGGGAGCAGAACGCGCCCCTGCCGGCCCTCAACGCCGGCGAGCAGGCCCGCGTCGCTCAGGCCACCTCGGTGATCAAGGACCCAAAAATGAGGGAGGCGGCGTCTGAGGCGATGGAAAACTCTCTACGCCGCACCAAACTAGAAAACCACGCAAAATAGCAAACCCAACCCTTAGAGGCCGCCTTAGGGGCCTTTGGCGCTGTTTGCGTGTGATTGGCCGTTGCTCTTAGGTTCAGGATTTAATAAATACGGCCCCTGTACTAGAATGTCGAAGATTGAATGTCCAACATTCTAGGAAAGGTGTGTTGGGTGGAAGAGTCTACCGAAAAGCAATCCTACGGCGGCGGAGAGATCAAGATTCTCGAGGGTCTCGAGGCCGTGCGCAAGCGCCCGGGCATGTACATCGGTTCTACCAGCTCAAGTGGCCTGCACCACCTCGTCTGGGAGATCGTCGACAACTCCGTCGACGAGGCCATGGCCGGCTTCTGCAGCCAGATCGGCGTCACGGTCCACGCCGACAACTCCATCACGGTCGTGGACAACGGCCGCGGCATCCCCGTCGAGCTGCACCCCGTGAAGGGCATCCCGACCCTCGAGGTCGTCATGACCATCCTGCACGCCGGCGGCAAGTTCGACAACAACGCCTACAAGGTCTCCGGCGGCCTGCACGGCGTGGGCATCTCGGTCGTGAACGCCCTCTCCAAGAAGGTAATCGTGCAGGTCAAGCGCGACGGCGGCATCTTTGAGATGCAGTTCTCCCGCGGCAAGACCACCGAGAAGATGCAGCGCGTCGGCGACTCGGACGAGACGGGCACCACGGTGACCTTCTGGCCCGACGACGAGATCTTCGAGACCTGCGTCTACGACTTCGAGACCCTCCACAACCGCCTGCAAGAGACGGCCTTCCTCAACAAGAACCTCAAGATCGTCCTCACCGACGAGCGCGAGCAGACCCCGCTTACCGAGGAGTTCTGCTACGAGGGCGGCATCATCGACTTCGTGAGGTTCCTGAACGACGGCAAGGAGATCCCCGAGGGCCTCAAGGACCCCATCTACCTCGAGGGCAAGACCGACGAGGGCACCCCCGCCGAGAAGATGGGCGAGGTCGAGGTGTCGCTTCAGTGGAACAGCGGCTACGGCGAGAACGTCATGAGCTTCGCCAACGACATCTACACGCCCGAGGGAGGCATGCACCTCGAGGGCTTCCGCACCGCGCTCACCCGCGTCATCAACGACTACGCGCGCAAGCAGGGCATCCTCAAGGAGAAGGAGTCCAACCTCACCGGTGACGACGTCCGCGAGGGCCTCTCAGCCGTCATCTCCGTCAAGTTGCCCGACCCGCAGTTCGAGGGCCAGACCAAGGCCAAGCTCGGCAGCTCCTACATGCGCACCCTCACCAACAAGATCGTGGCCGAGGGCCTGGCCGAGTACCTCGAGGAGCACCCCAAGCAGGCGCGCACCATCGTGAACAAGGCCCAGCAGGCCAGCAAGGCCCGCAACGCCGCGCGCAAGGCCCGCGAGGCCACGCGCCGCAAGAGCCTGCTCGAGAGCGCGAGCCTGCCCGGCAAGCTCGCCGACTGCTCCAGCCGCGACGCCGAGCTCACCGAGCTCTTCATCGTAGAGGGCGACTCGGCAGGCGGTTCGGCCAAGGACGGACGCCGCCGAGACATCCAGGCCATCCTGCCCCTGCGCGGCAAGATCTTGAACGTGGAGCGCGTGGGCGACCACCGCGCCTTCTCCAGCGACACCATCCAGTCGCTCATCACGGCCATCGGCACGGGCGTCACCTCGGGCAACGGCGAGGGCGGCGAGTTCGACCTCTCCAAGGCCCGCTACCACAAGATCATCATCATGACCGATGCAGACGTCGACGGCGCCCACATCCGCATCCTGCTGCTCACCTTCTTCTACAAGTACATGCGCCCGCTCATCGACGCCGGCTACGTGTACGTGGCCTGCCCGCCCATCTTTGGCGTGAAGGTTCGCAAGAAGATCCACTACGTCTACCCCAACGGCCGCCAGCCCGAGGAGGAGATCCTTCGCGACACCATCAAGGCGCTGGGCTTCAGCCCCGACGAGGATGGCGACGAGAAGGACGACTCCGGCAAGCTCAAGAAAAAGAAGAAGGGCTACGACGTCCAGCGCTACAAGGGCCTGGGCGAGATGGACCCCAAGCAGCTGGCCTCCACCACCATGGACCCCAAGACCCGCATCCTGCAGCGCGTCACCATCGACGACGCCGCCGCGGCCGAGCGCGCCGTCCGCGAGCTCATGGGCTCCGAGGTTGGTTACCGCCGAGATTACATCGAGCGCCACGCGCATGACGCTCGATTCTTGGACGCCTAGCCCAGGACTTCTGTGGCACCCCATCTTGCCGCTCACTCGTCGGTCGCGTATGTAATACGCTTCCCTCCTCCTTCGCGGCAACCTGGGGCACCACAAAAGCCCTGGCCCAACCCGCATGGTTTTGACGGTCCAGGAATTCCAGTGCACCGCACCTTGCCCTTCAATCGTCGGTCGCGTATGTAATACGCTTCCCTCCTCTTTCAGGGCAATCTGCGGCACCCTGAAATCCCTGGGCC
>CAVHKV010000109.1:0-7191 GCA_963636635.1 uncultured Bacteroidales bacterium | reverse complement strand
CGGTGGCCGCGGTAGATGCCGCCGTCGGTGGGCTCGGTGGAGATGACGAACTCGGGCTTGATGCCGTCGACGTTGTAGATGTACTGCCAGCACATGCCGTCGCAGTCCTCTTCCTGGACGGTGCCGACGACCATGACCTTGTAGCCCTCGGGGATGAGGTCGAGGTCCTTCATCATCTTGGCGGCGTAGGTGGCAGACGCCATGCCGCCCTCCTGGTCCGAACCGCCGCGGCCGCCGATGAGCTGGTCGTCCTCAAAGCCCTCGTAGGGGTCGAAGTCCCAGTTGTCGCGGTTGCCGATGCCCACGGTGTCGATGTGGGAGTCGATGGCGATGATCTTGTCGCCCTCGCCCATGAAGCCCATGACGTTGCCAAGGCCGTCGACCTTGACCTCGTCGAAGCCGAGCTTCTCCATCTCGGCCTTGATGCAGGCGACGACCTCGCCCTCCTCGCAGGACTCGGACGGGTGGGAGATCATGGCGCGGAGGAACGCGGTCATGTCCTTGCCGTAGTCCTGGGCGGTCTTCTTGATGAGGTCGTAGTCGAGCTGCTTAGCCATGTTCAAACCTTTCTATTCGAAGGCTATCGTTACCTAGTTGAATTTGTCTCGCATAAGCGAGGGGCCGAAATAGACGTACCTCGCCGGTCTTGACAGGTCGTTAAGCGCAACCTGCGATACCTCGAGCCGAGGGGGCGTGCCTCGCCGATCGAGATTCCGCATGAGCCGAAGGTGACTAAATGTCACCTTCGTGCGAGCGCAGGACTGCCCGAGAGCGGCGAGGCACGCCCTCTCGGCGCCGGCAGCGATTGCGCTAGCAGGTGGGGTACTCGCCCTCCCAGACGATGCGGCGGTACTGCTCGGGGTCGGTGTCGCCCTCGGTGGAGAAGCACAGAACCGAGCTCTCCTTGCCAAGGCCGATGGCCTCGCGCAGCTCGGCGTACTCGTCATCCTGCATAAGGGTGGCCACGAGGCCCGTGGTGACGGCGCCGGACTCGCCGGAGATGACGCGCGGGTCGCCCTTCTCGGGGGCGCCGAGGATGCGCATGCCGCGCGCGGTGACCCAGTCCGGGCAGCTCACGAAGGCGGCCACGTGGTTGCGCAGGATGTCCCAGCCCAGGATGTTGGGCTCGCCGCAGCACAGGCCCGCCATGATGGAGGGCATGTCGCCGTCGACGATGCGCGGCTCGCCGTCACCGGCGGCAGCGCCCTTGTAGAGGCAGGCGGCAGGCGCGCACTCGGCCACCACGAAGGTGGGCGGGTTGTCCGGGTAGAGGTTGGTGAAGTAGCCCACCACGGCGCCGGCCAGCGAGCCAACGCCGGCCTGGACGAAGACGTGGGTGGGGCGGTTGATGGCCATCTCGCGCAACTGCTCGGCAGCCTCGGAGGCCATGGTGCCGTAGCCCTCCATGATCCAGGACGGGATCTTCTCGTAGCCCTCCCAGGCGGTGTCCTGCACGATGACGCCGCGCTCGCAGGCGTCGGCCTCGGCGGCGGCCATGCGCACGCACTCGTCGTAATTGACCTCTTCGATGGTCACCGTGGCGCCCTCTGCGGCGATGTTGTCAAAGCGCGGCTTGGTGGAACCCTTGGGCATGTGCACGACGGCCTTCTGGCCGAGCTTGTTGGCGGCCCAGGCCACGCCGCGGCCGTGGTTGCCGTCGGTGGCGGTGAAGAAGGTGGCCTGGCCAAAGTCCTCGGCAAGCTTGTCGGAGGTGAGGTAGTCAAAGGTGCAGTCGGCCACGTCCTTGCCGGTCTCGTCGGCGATGTAGTTGGCCATGGCGAAGGAGCCGCCCAGCACCTTGAAGGCGTTGAGGCCAAAGCGGTAGGACTCGTCCTTCACGCAGAGGTTGGAGAGGCCCAGACGGGCGGCCTGGCCGTCCAGACGGGCAAGCGGGGTGACGCTGTACTGAGGGAAGCTCTTGTGGAAGGCGCGGGCCTTCTTCACGTTGTCCAGAGACATGATGCCGAGGTGGGCATCATCGCTCTTTGGCATCTCGTTGACGGCCCACTCGATCTTTTCGCTCACGTTGCATCCTTTCTGTCGGCGACCACCCTAATTAACGGCCTTGTTGACCATGTTCAACCTAACGCTTCCGAAGGGGGACGCCGCTTGCCGACCACCTCTGGAAACCTAGATTCAACTTTTTGTTAGAGAACCAAACAAAAAGTTTGTTGCCACCCATGAAACCACACTTTTTTGAAGATTCAAGCCGGGCGCCGAGCGGTTGGGCGAACGAGGGATTTTTCGCGGTGAGCGCGGTACCTCCGCCCCCCTCGAACGCATTTTCAATGGGGTACCATATCGAGGCGTATTTGATGCAGGCCCGCAAGGGCGCACGAGCCCAGAAAGGCCGCCATGCCCCAGCTCACCCACCGACATGACGAGGAGACGCGGCAGGTGCCGTCCGTGCAGGAAAGCCCTGCCGTCACGGTCGCCGCCTTCGTCCGCGCCCACGTGCGCGACGTCTCCATCTGCGTGGCGGTGCTGGCCTGCATAGTCGTGGCGAACATCGTCTACAACGGCTACCTCGACAACATGTTCTACCGCGAGGGCGTCTCCAACCTCAGCTCCACCTACAAGCAGGCGGCGAGCACCTTCGAGCTGTTTGCCTCGCGCAACTGGAACCTGCTCGGCGGCTGGCAGAACACCCTTGACTACATCTCAAACGAAGAGGACGAGGACAGGCTCTGGGCCTACTTTGCCGACCGCAAGGACACCTGGCACTTCAGTGACTTCTACGTCTTCAACCAAGACGACGCCTTCTTCACCGCCAACGGCAGGAGCGGCACAGCCGACAGCATCACCAACGTCTTTGACGAGATGTACGAAGCAAACGGCCCCTTCTGCTCGAGCTACATCGCCTCTGACGGCGTACGCAAGGTCGTCTTTGCGATGCCGCTCGACGAGCCGCTCGTGAAGGACGGCGTCACCTACACCGGCCTTGCGGTCTCCTACGACAACAGCTACGTGGAGCAGACCGTGGCCAGCAACACCAACCACAACACGAGCGACTGCTACGTGGTGAAGACCAACGGCGACGTGGCCTTCTCGCTGCAGGAGAAGACCGTCATCACCGAGTACGTGGACAACCTCCCCAACTTCCTGGCAGATTACGCGAGCTTTGCCAGGGGCACGGCCACAGAGCTTGCCCAGGGCGTGCGGACGGCCGGCGAGGGCAGCGCCCTCATAAGCTACGAGGGCCGCACCTGCTACGTGGTCTACCAGCCGCTCGGCGTCTTTGGCTGGAGCCTCGTGAGCATCGTGGACGCCGCCGAGGTGGACGCCACCCTGAACGACGTCAGGAACGTCACCCTCCTCACGCAATTTGCCACTACGGCCGTCCTCATCGGCGGCGGGCTCGTCATCCTGCTTGGCAAGTATCGCCGTGAGATGGCGCGCGGGGAGCAGAGCCGCGAGCGCGTCGAGCACGACCGCGAGATGGCGCTGCAGCTCTTCCAGGGCATCACCGAGATGGCCGACCGCTACGCGGTGGTCGACGTGCCGGCGGGCACCTACGAGTACCACGAGTACACGCTCTCCGAGGGACTCTACCCCGAGAAGGGCAGCTACGAAGACCTCCTCGAGGCGCTCAACCAGCGCTACACCGCCCTCACCGAAGACGATGACGCCAAGCTGGGGCGCCTGCTCAACACCAAGGCGCTCCGCCAGAAGCTCAAGAGCGCCCAGGACCGCATCAAGATCGAGTACGCCGGGCGCACCGCGCACGTCTACCTGCTCATGACCGTGGTGCCGCTGGCCTTTGATGAGCAGGGCCAGCTCACGCGCGTCCTTCTCATCGGCCAGGACATCGGGCTTCGCAAGGAGCTGGAGAACGCGGCCAACACCGACGAGCTCACCGGCCTCTTCAACAACCGCTACTTCATCAACATCCTGCACATCAAGGAGCAGAGGAACATCCCGTTCACCCTCTTCTACCTCGACCTCGACCGTTTCAAGCCCATCAACGACACCTATGGCCACGACATGGGCGACAAGCTGCTCAAGCAGGTTGCCGAGCGCATGATGGGCTGCATCCGCACCGACGACTTCGCCTTCCGCATCGGCGGCGACGAGTTCGCGCTCATCGTCACCGGCGGACTGGGCGACATCGCGGCGCGCAGCATGAAGGAGCGCATCGAGCAGAAGGTCGGCGCGCCCTACGTCATCGATGGGGTCGAGCTCAGCATCGGCACCTCGTGCGGGTATGCTTCCTGGCCGCAGGACGGCGACAACGTCGCGAACATCCGAATCCTGGCCGACGCCCGCATGTACGACGACAAGACCGTGCACCACAAGGCGGACGGCACCACTCGATAGCTGACGTATCCCGTCGGGGAATTAGACCCTATCTTGACGTCCTCGCGCAGTTTACGTATCCCCGCGGGAATCTAGACCCTGTCTTGCAAACGTCCTCGCTCAACTGCACAAGAGGGCTTCATGCCATAGGCGGCTGCGGAATGTTTGCTGCGACAGGGCCTAGATTCCCTTGGTTGCCGTTCGTTGGGCCGAGCTGCGTATAGATAGGGTCTAATTCCCCTTGGAAAACGTTGCTGGAGAGAAGGCCCTCCGCAGCAGCGGGCGGTCTTGTCGTCGTACTGGGACGTCTTCTTAACACCCTTCCTTACGGGGCCCATGTGAGCGGAGGATTGTACGCGAGTTCGATATCTGGGTGACTCTTCGTTGAATTTATCTCTGCTTCGCTGGGCTTAGAGGGCGGGTGGTAGGGTGCGGAAGACATTCCGCAGCAGCCGCTTGTTAGGAACCCTCTTGCTCAGATGAGCAAGGACGTCTTACGCACCCTGCCGCCCGGCCTCGGCGGGCGTGAGTTAGTCCGTGACGGAGAGGTCTAGGGGCTTGCTTTCGGCGTTGAAGGTGCCGAGCAATAGGTATTCGTAGTTGCCTTTGGCTCCGGTGATGGGGCTGGCGGCTACTCCTTGGACGGCTAGGCCGGCCTCTTCGAAGGCTTGGGCTACGCGCTCTACGGCGGCTCTGCGCACGGCTGCGTCGCGGACGACGCCGCCTTCGCCTACCTCTCCCCTTGCGGCCTCGAACTGAGGCTTTACGAGGGTGAGGAAGCTTCCGTTGGCCTTGAGGAGCTCGCAGACCGCCGGCAGGACGGTGAGGACCGAGGTGAAGCTCACGTCGCAGACCGCAAGGTCGTAGCTCGCCGCGCGCTCCGGGGTGGGGACGTCCACGATGTTGGTGCGCTCAAGAAGCTCCACGCGGCTGTCTTGGCGGAGAGACCAGTCGAACTGGGCGTAGCCCACGTCCACCGAAAGGACGCTCGCGGCACCCCGACGCAGCAGGCAGTCGGTAAAGCCGCCGGTGGAGCAGCCCACGTCCACGCAGGTGAGTCCCGTGGGGTCCACGCCGAAGGCGTCCAGGCCGCACTCGAGCTTGAGGCCGCCGCGGCTCACATAGGGAAGCGAGCCGCGCACGTGCAGCTCGCAGCCGGGGCGCACCTGGGTGCCCGCGGATTCGTATCGCATTGAAGGGCCGGACACGTCGCCGGCCATGATGGCGCGCATGGCGTCTGAGGTGGTGCGGAAGAAGCCCTGCGCAACAAGCTCCTCGTCCAGGCGACGGCGAGCCAAGTTAGGCCTGCTCGGAGGTGTCGCAGGGCTCGGCGTTCACGCTTGCGTCGCCCTCGGCGGAATCATCGCCAGCCTGAGACTGCCGGTCCGCGTTATCGCTCGTGTGCTCGGCATCGTTGGCGCCTGCGGCACCAGAGCCTGAGGACTGCTCGGCAGCATCGGAGCCCTCAGCAGACTGCTCGGCCTCTCCCCCATCGGCCCGCTCGGGGCCAGAGACGAGGCGTTCCTTCTCCTCGGGGGAGAAGGCGGCCTTGTCCACCAGGTCCACCGCGCGGGTGCCCAGGGCGATGGCCTCGTCAAAAAGGTCGAGCGAGCGCTCGAGCGAGGTCTCCTTGTCGCGCACGGCGGCAATGATCTCGTCCAGGCGGTCGGTGACCTCGGAGAAGCGCTCGTAGCCGGAGGTGTCGGGCTTGGCGGCCATAAAGGCTACTCGCCTTCCTTGGCCCACTCGGGCAGCTCGTCGCTAGCCACGGCAACGTGGGGCGAGCCCTGCTCGTCCTCGGCGGGCTCGTCCACGTAAGGGTAGGCAGCAGGCACATAGCTGCTGGCAGAGCCGTCGCTGCCGTCCGCGTCGCCGTCAGTGTTGCCCTCGTCGCCATAAGCGGCGTAAGACAGCTCGCGGGCCTCGGCAAGCTCGCGCTGGCGGGCCTGCTCAACCACGTCCACGCCGGCCTCGATGTCGGCGGCGATGCGGCCGAGCACGCCGTTCACGAAGCGGCTCGACTCGTCGGAACCGCCAAAGGCCTTGGCCAGCTCGACGCACTCGTCGATGGAGACGGCCTTGTCGACCTCGTCCACGTAGAGGATCTCGTACAGCGAGATGCGGAGCAGGTTGCGGTCAGTGGCAGACATGCGCGAGATGGCCCAGTTGCGGGCGGCACCCGCCAGGACGGCGTCGAGCTCGAGGATGCGCTCGCCGCAGCCGCGGGCCACGGACTTGGCGTACTCGTCGAGCGGGCCGTCTGAGATCACGTAGTCGCTGGCGAGGACGTCGGCAACGGGACGGTCGCAGGCCTCGGCCTGGAAGAGCAGCTGGAGGGCCTGGCAACGGGCGAGCGTGCGGCCGTAGAGGTGGGAGCTAGAAGACAAAACCTACTCCTTGGGGAAAACGAGTTCGTCGATGCAGACGTCGATCTTGGAGACGCTCACGCCCACCTGGGCGTCGATGGCCTCGGCCACGGCGGCGCGCACGTCCTCGGCGAGCTTGGTGAACGGGTAGCCAAAGAAGACGGCGAGGCGGACGGTGATGACGAGGGTGTCGTCATCGGCGACCTCGGCCTCGACGGCGTTGGTGGTGGGCTGGGGCTTGGACGTGAGCATGGCGATGAGGCCGCTCGCGATGTCTTGGCCGTAGATGGCGGCAACGCCATCGACCTTCTGGACGGCGGAACCGACGATCTGGGAGATGACGCCCTTGGAGATGCCCATTCCGGCGATTCTCAGCTCGTTGCTCATGACTGCCCCTTTCGTGGGTAAAAGGCCGGGCGCAGGCGCGCCCGGCTTAGTGTGTGACTCGCTTAGACGCGGGCGACGAACTTGCCCTCGCGGGTGTCGACCTTGATGACGTCACCCTCGTTGAGGTACATCGGGACCTGGA
>CAVHKV010000108.1:0-7264 GCA_963636635.1 uncultured Bacteroidales bacterium | reverse complement strand
GGGGCGCACGGCATATCTTTCAGGCTTGGGGAGAATGGCGGCCAAAGGGAAAGCGGGGCTGGCCCGAGTGCTTTGCTGCGGCCGACTTATCCGAGCTGTGCCACGACTGACGTGCCTGTGTCTCATCGCGGCCGACATATCCGAGCCGTGCCACGACTGGCGCGGACGCACCGTGTGGCGGACGGCGGCCTCGCGCTGAGTCGCGGGCGGCATGGCGATGCCCCGCCAAAAGCGCCCTACGGAAGATGCTTGGCGAGCGTTGGGGAAGCTCCGCGGTAGTTGCATCAAAGAAGAAGGCCCCGACGGGCTGGGCTCGTCGGGGCCTGTGGCGCTCTGTGAGGGGCGCGGGCTACTTGGTGCTGGTGCCGTTGCTGCTCGAGCTGCTGGAGCCGTCAGAGGAACCGTCAGAGGAGCCGTCGGAGCTATCGCTGCCGCTGTCACCGCCCTTGGAGGAAGAATCGGAATCGGTGGTCACGGGCTTGGGCTCGGAGCCCTTGGAGACCGTGAGCGTGATGGTGGAGTCCTTGCTCTGGGTGCCCGTGGGGCTCTGGCTGATGACGAAGCCCTTGTCGGTGGAGCTGCTGTACTGCCAGGTCACCTCGACGTTGGTGAAGCCGGCGTTGTTGAGCTCGGTCTGGGCGGTGGTGTAGTACTCGCCGGAGTGGTCGCTCGCATCGGCCTTGCCGATGCCCGTGGAGAGGTGGTAGGTGACGGTGTCGCCTTCCTTGGCGTCGGTGCCGGCGGCGGTGTCCTGGCTAGCCACCTTGCCGTTCTCCACGTTGGCGTCCTCAACCGAGTCGCCTACGGCGCCCACGAGCTTCAGCTTGGCCAGCGCCGCCTCGGCCTCGCTGGGCGTCATGCCCTTGAGGTCGGGCACCGTGACGGTGGCCGCGGGCTGCTTGCCCTTGGAGAACACGAGCTTGACCTTGGTGCCCTTGGTGCACTGGGTGTCGCGCGCGGGGTTCTGGCTGACGAGCTTGCCCTCCTCGATGTCGTCGCTGTACTCCTCGGAGGTGCTCACGCTGAAGAAGCCGTCGCCGTACTCGGCGAGCTTGGCCGTGGCCTCGTCCTTGGTCATGCCCTCGAGGTTGGGCATGGACTGCGTGGCGTCGGCCTTGTTGCCGGTGAGCGCAAAGACGGCGCCGGCCACAAGCGCGATGGCCACGATGAGGCCGATGACGATGCCCACGACCTTGCCCTTGCCAGAAGACTTCTCCTCCGGCTCGGCGGCGGCGTGGCTGCCCTGCATGGTGGAGATGCGCGTGGCCGAGGGCTGCATGGGAACGGCGTTGGCGCGCGGCATGGCCTGGGTGCCGCCGGCGACGGGCTGGCGGTTCATGGCCGTGGTGGGCGCGGCCGAGATGAGCGAGGTGGCCTCGCCCAGGTTCACGATGCGGCCGGCGAGGTAGTCGTTGAGGACGCGGCGAAGCTCCTCGGCGGTCTGGAAGCGCTCCGCCGGGTTCTTGCGCATGCACTTGAGGATGATGCCCTCGAGCGTGGCGTCGATGTTGGGGTTGACCTGGCTGGGCGGCATGGGCTGCTCGTTGACCTGCTTGAGGGCAACCGAGATGGCGTCGTCGCCGTCAAAGGGCACGCGGCCGGTGGCGGCCTCGTACATCACCACGCCGAGGGAGTAGAGGTCGGAGGTGGGGCCGAGCTCCTTGCCCTGCGTCTGCTCGGGCGAGACGTAGTGGGCGGTGCCGAGCACCGAGTTGTCGGCCGTGAGGTGGCTGTTCTTGGCGCGGGCGATGCCGAAGTCCATCACCTTGATGTTGCCGTTGGGCTGCACCATGATGTTCTGCGGCTTGATGTCGCGGTGGATGATGTCGTGCCTGTGGGCCTCGGAGAGGGCCTGGCAGATCTGCGAGCCGATCTGGGCCACCTTGCGGCAGTCCAGCGCGCCATGCTTCTTGATGCCGCTCTTGAGGTCGGTGCCGCGCAGGTACTCCATGACGATGTAGTAGGTGTCACCGTCCTTGCCCCAGTCGTAGATGCCCACGATGTAGGGGCTCTGCAGGGCCGCGGCGGCCTGGGCCTCCTGCTTGAAGCGGGCGGCGAAGGAGGGGTCGGCGGCGTACTGCGGCAGCATCATCTTGATGGCGACGGTGCGGCCCAGCACCTGGTCGAGGCCGCGGTAGACGGTCGCCATGCCGCCGATGCCAATCTTGTCCTGGACGGCGTATCGCCCGCCGAGAAGCTTGTCTGCCATTCTTGCTCCCATCAAGAGTCGCGCCCGTGCGCGTTGCTTCCATCATGCCATCAATCGCGTCCCCGTTGGGGGTCGCCTTCGTTCCCGTTAGCTCATCACTGCGTCCCCTGGGCCTGCGCGTTGAGCGACTTGGAGAGGACCTGCCCGGCGAGGCGCGCGGCCAGGCCGCTCACGTCGTCTGTGTCGGAGCCCTCCACGCACACCGAGATGGCGAGCGTGGGGTTGTCGTAGGGCGCAAAGCCAACGAAGGTCGAGTTGATCTGCCCTCCGGCGACCTCGGCCGTGCCGGTCTTGCCGGCCACGCGCGCGCCGTAGACCTGGGCGGCCTGGCCCGTGCCGTTCTGCACGACGTCGAGCATGGCCTCCTTGACCTGCTGGGCTGCCTCGGAGCTGATGGCCTGGCCGAGGCTTCGGGGCTTGGTGGTGGTGACCGTGACGCCCTCGGGGGAGAGCACGTGGTCCACCACGTAGGGGTTCATCACGGTGCCGTTGTTGGCGATGGCCGCGGCGATGACGGCGTTCTGCATCACCGTGGTCTGCGGGCCCGCGGGGCTTGCGTGCTCGCCCACGGGCTGACCGGCGCCGGCCCAGGCGGTCTCCCATTCGGTCATCTCGGAGGCATCCGGCATGAGCGAGGCCACGGTGGTGAAATCCTGGCCGAGCGTGGTGCCGTAGCCAAAGGCCTTGGCGTAGTCCACGAGCGTGGAGGCGCCGAGCTGCGTGGCCACCTGGCCAAAGGCCGTGTTGGCGCTGTGGGTGAAGGCCTCGCGCAGGGTGGTGGTGCCAAAGTCCTCGTTGGAGACGTTGGTGACCGCCGCGCCGCCGATGTCGATGCTGGCGGGCGCCGTCACCTCGGAGTCAAGGTTGGCCAGCCCCGAGTTGATGGCCGCGGCCAGCGTCACCACCTTGAAGGTGGAGCCGGGGGTGTAGAGCGAACTCGTTGCGCGGTCCACCAGCTCGCCGTTGCCGTCCCCGCTGGAGATGATCTCCGAGATTTGGTCATAGGAGAAGGTAGGCGAGGAGGCCTTGGCGAGCACCGCGCCGGTGGAGGGGTCGAGCACCACGATGGCGCCGGTGTGCCCCTCGAGCGCCTCCTCGGCGGCCTGCTGGATGCGGGAGTCCAGCGTGAGGACCACCGAGTTGCCCGGCTGCGAGACGCCGGCCAGCGAGTAGAGCGCGTTTTGCCAGTTGGAGTAGTCCGCGTGTCCGGTGAGCGAGTCGTTCATGGACGCCTCGACGCCGGTGGCGCCGTACTGGGTGGAGAGGTAGCCCACGGTGTGGGAGGCCAGCGAGCCCTGCGGGTAGGTGCGCACGTAGGTGCCGTCTGCCTGCTTGAGCGACTCGGCCAGCGTCACGCCGTCGGAGGTGAGGATGGCGCCGCGCTGCACGTAGGCGCTCTTGGCGATGGTGTGGTTGTTGTTGGACATCTGCTGGTAATCGGCCGCCTTAATGACCTGGATGTAGGTGAGGTTGGCGATGAGCGCGGCGAACAGCAGCGTGAAGAAGGTGACGAGCAGGGTGAGGCGGTTGCCGAGCGCCACGCGGCCAAGGACGCCGCCCTCGGCCGTGCCCAGGCCAAAGCTGGCGCGGGCGTGCTGGCCCTGCACCACGGGAGCGCCCGCGGCGGTGGCGCCGGGGGCCAGAAGCGGGCTGGGCGTGGCGCTCGTGCCCTCGCCCACGGGCAGCTGGGCGCGCCCGGTGCCCTCGTCGCCGGCGCGCAGCAGCAGGCCCACGACGATGAAGCTCGAGAGCAGCGAGGAGCCGCCCTGGCTCATGAAGGGCAGGGTGACGCCGGTGAGGGGCAGCAGGCGCGTGACGCCGCCCACGATGATGAAGGCCTGGAACGAGAGCGAGGCCACGAGTCCCACGGCCGTGAAGGCGCTCATGTCGCTCTTGGCGCGCGCCGCCGTGGTGAGGCCGCGCACGGCCAGCAGCATGAAGAGCAGCAGGATGGCCGAGCCGCCCAGCAGGCCCATCTCCTCGCCGATGGCCGAGAAGATGAAGTCGCTCTTCACCACGGGGATGAGGGTGGGCATGCCCTTGCCGATGCCCGAGCCCACCAGGCCGCCGTCGGCCAGCGAGTAGAGCGACTGCACGATCTGCAGGCCGGAGCCGGAGGGGTCCTTGAACGGGTCGAGCCAGATCTGGATGCGGACGCGCACGTGGTTGAAGCACATGTAGCAGAAGGCTCCGCCCACGGCGAGCAGCGCCAGGCTCACGATGACGTAGCCGATGCGCCCGGTGGCCACGTAGAGCATGACCACGAAGATGGTGAAGAAGATGAGGGCGCTGCCGAGGTCCCTCTCGAACACGACCACGAGCAGGCTCATGCCCCACATCACGAGCATGGGAAGGAGCATGCGCAGGCGCGGCAGGGTGAGCGGGCCCACCTTGTGCGAGGAGGCCGAGAGCAGCTCGCGGTTCTCGGAGAGGTAGGCCGCGAGGAACAAGACGATGAGGATCTTGGCGAGCTCGCCGGGCTGGAAGGAGAAGCCGCCCACGCGAATCCACAGCTTGGAGCCGTAGATCTCCGTGCCGAAGATGGCGGGCATGAGCAGAAGCGCCACGCCGGCCAGGCCCATCGTGAACTTGTAGTCCTTGAGGCGGTCCAGGTTAGGCACGAAGAACAGGGTTGCCACCATGGCCGCAACCGAGACGAACAGCCACATCACCTGGCCCACGGCGTCCTCGGGCGCCAGGCGCGTCACGAAGGTGATGCCGATGCCCGAGAGGATGAAGACGATGGGCAGGATGGCCGGGTCCGCTCCGGGGGCCAGCAGGCGTATGGCGACATGGGCCGCCACGAAGGCGACCATGAGGCCGATGGGCACCGAGAGCGTCTCGAGCGAGAGCGCCGCCCCGGTGTTGATGACGTACATGGAGTAGAGCAAAAGCACCGGCACGGCGCCGGCGATGAGCAGCAGAAGCTCGGTTGCTCGGCGAGAGCCTCCCTGACGAACCATGGCTACTCGCCTCCCTCGGTCGCGGCCGAACCGGTGTCTGCCGCCTCGGGGCCGGCGTCGCCCGCGGCGCTGCCCACCGAGCCGTCCGTGCTGTCCGAGGAGGCGTCCGAGGCGGCCTTCTGGGCCTTCTCGTGGTCCTCCTCGATCTGCTTGGCGTAGGCGTTCACCGTGTTGGTGGCCTCCTCCTCGGAGGCGACGGTGATGCCGGCGGCGAGCTGGTGGCGCGTGGCCTCGGGCAGGTCCTGCAGGCTCACGTCGGTGGCCTGCGAGAGGCTGGAGAG
This sequence comes from uncultured Bacteroidales bacterium, assembly GCA_963636635.1. Taxonomy (GTDB): domain Bacteria; phylum Actinomycetota; class Coriobacteriia; order Coriobacteriales; family Atopobiaceae; genus Parolsenella. The sequence goes on along the minus strand of CAVHKV010000108.1, from coordinate 1,811 downwards.
GCGGATGCCCATGAACGAGCTGTTGATGCCCTGGTAGATGCCCACCTTGCCGTCGGCCGCGCCCACGTACCACGAGCTGCGGATGACCAGGCTGAGCACGATGGCGCACACCACGGCCACGGCCGCGATGCCGGCAAGCCAGCCGCCCACGGCGCGCAGGCGCGCGCGGCGGCGGGCCTCCTCGCGCCCGTCGCTCACCACGTCGATGGTGATGACGGAGACGTTGTCGTGGCCGCCGGCGGCGAGCGCCTCGGCCACGAGGTGGTCCGTGCAGTCGATGGGCGTGGCCGAGCTCACGGCCAGCGCCTCGATGGTGCTGTCGGGCACCATGGACGAGAGGCCGTCGGAGCAGACGATGACGCGGTCGCCGCGCTCGACGTCGAGCTGGAAGTGGTCCGCGTACATGTCCGGGTCGCTGCCCAGGGCGCGGGTGATGATGGAGCGCGAGGGGTGCACGCGCGCCTCGTCTGCCGTGATCTCCCCGGCGTCGACGAGCTCCTCCACATAGGAGTGGTCGTGCGTGATACGCACGAGCGTGCCCGCGTGCAGCAGGTATATGCGAGAGTCACCCACGTGGGCGATGGCCATCTTGGTGCCCTCGATGATGCAGCAGCTGGCGGTGCAGCCCATGCCGGCCTTGCCCTCGCCGTTGGCCGCTCCCATGATGACGGCCTCGTTGGCCGCCTCCACGGCGGCGCCCAGCAGGGCGTCGTCTGCCGTGGTGGGGGCGTTGCTGGCGATGGTGCGCACGGCGATGGAGCTTGCCACCTCGCCGGCGGCGTGGCCGCCCATGCCGTCGCAGACGCCAAAGAGCGGGTTTCTTGCGAGGTAGGAGTCCTCGTTGTGGCCGCGGACGAGGCCCACGTCGGTGCGCGCGGCCCAAGAGAGGCGCGTGTCGGCGCCCATCTCCACGCCGCCGCCCTCGCGCGCGTCCAGATCGAACGGCAGGGGGTGCGGAGCCGGCGTGGTGGGCCGGCGGTGCGCGCGCAGCGAGCCCGCGCCCACGTGCGGAAGGCGCCTGGCCTGCGGCATCGGGCCGGTGGCCCCGGCCGGATTCGCGGTTTGCTGGGTTTGTCCGAGCGTGTCGCTCATCGGCGGCTCACCCTCATGACAACGTCTCCCACCTGCACCTCGTCGCCGTCACGCAGGGTGACCGGGTCCACGATGATGCGCCCGTTCACGAGCGTGCCGTTGGTGGAGTGCAGGTCCTCGAGCACCAGGGCCGGGCCCTGGAGGGTGAAGCGGGCGTGGGTGGCGCTCACGAAGTTCTCGGCGATGACGATGTCGCTCGAGGGCGAGCGGCCCACCACCACAGGCCCCAGCATGTCGACGTGCAGGCCGCGCAGCTGGCGCGGGCCTTTGTCGACGTCAAGGCACCAGATGGCGGGGTCCTTGCGCTGGCCCTTCACCAGGCCGATGCCCGTCCTCATCACGATGAAGAGGAACAGGTACAAGACCACAACGAGGGCGATGCGCCCCATGAACAGGACGAGGTCGATCATCTGCTAGTTCTCCCGGAACTCGAGGTTCGTGAGGCCCAGGGTGATGAGGTCGCCGTCACGAAGGCCGCACTCGTCAATGTCGACGTCGTTCACGAGCGTGCCGTTGGTGGAGTTGAGGTCGCGGATGCGCCAGCCCTGGCCGTCGAAGGAAAGCTCGGCGTGGGCGCGCGAGACGTTGGGGTCGTGCAGGACCACGCCGCCGGGCGTGCGCTCGCGGCCGATGACCACGCGCGGGGCGGTGCCGGTGAAGGTGCGGCCGCTCTTGCGGTCGATGAGCAGGCAGGTGACGGCCGGAGCGGCGGGAGCCGG
>CAVHKV010000107.1:0-7295 GCA_963636635.1 uncultured Bacteroidales bacterium | reverse complement strand
GCCGCAGGGCCCTATCTGATAAAAATGCGTCATGACGCAAAAATTTCAGATAGGGTTGCAATAACCGGCTTGGACTGTACTCCTAGGGGAGTAGTCCGGGAAGACCGCTAGGCATCAACGACCGTTGCCGGCCTCTCCTTGTCCTAGAACGAAAGGCTATCCTTGTCGAGAAGGAAGTCGTAGACGCTCATGCTCAGGATTCCGTTGTCGTCGTAGTACGGCGCAGGCCCGTCCTTGGTCACGATGACCTTCTTGAACGAATCATCGACCTTGATGAGCGAGCGGCACTCTTGCTCGCGCTTCTCCTCGGTTGGCAGCGCATAGGCCGACTGAATGTAATAGCGCCTGCTTCCCTTGTTGCAAATGAAGTCAATCTCAAGCTGCGCATGACGGCTCACGCCGTCCTTGCCACGGACATTGACCGGAACAACGCCGACATCGACGCCAAACCCCCTGCAAATGAGTTCGTTGTAGACCACGTTTTCCATGATGTGGGTCGGCTCAATCTGCCTGAAGTTCATACGTGCGTTTCTGAGCCCAAGGTCAGCGAAATAGAACTTGAACGGCGTGCCGATATAGCGCCTACCCTTCACGTCATAGCGCTTGGCCCGCCTTACGAGAAAGGCGTCCTCAAGAAGCCCGATGTAGCGCTCGAGCGTCTCGGGCGCAACGTTCGCACCCTTCTCGCTCTTGAACGTTGCCGACAGCTTGTTGGCATTTGTAAGCGAGCCTATGCCCGACGAGAGCACGTCAATGAGGTCCTCGAGCGTGCCCGCATCGCGAACGTCACCCCGTTCAACGATGTCACTGATGTAGAGCTCATCGTAGAGGGACTTTAAGTAGCTCGTCTTTTGCTCGGGGTCGGCCATCCCAAGGGTTCCAGGCATCCCGCCATAAACGGAATACTCCTCATAGGCATCCCGCTTGTCACCGTCATAGGCGCCCACGAACTCAGAGAACGAGAGCGGCGAGACCGCAATCTCCGTCCCGCGGCCACGGAACTCGGTCACGACGTCCTTGGAGAGAAGCTTCGCGTTGCTCCCCGTGACATACACGTCAACGTTGTCGCGAGCGACAAGGTCGATGAGAATTTCCGCAAAGTCCCCAAGGAGCTGCACCTCGTCAAGCAAGACGTAGCAAGGGCCCTCCACCTGCCCAAGCGCCTCGTTGACGTAGGGAAAGAAGACCTCGGGGTCACGGTAGTTCCTGTTGCCATAGCGATCAAAGGCCATCTCAAAGATGTTCGACTCGGGCACGCCAGCCGAAAGCAGATGCGATTTGAAGAGGTCGAACAGCAAGAACGACTTGCCGCACCTCCTGATGCCCGTGATGACCTTGACCTGGTTGGTGCCCATCTCCCGAATGAGCTGGGTCATATACGAGGGGCGTTCGATACGCATGAGGCTTCCTATCTGAAATTTTTGCGTCATGACGCATTTTTATCAGATAGATTATACAGCCGGCCAATCTGCCCGCTGGGTTCCTATCTGAGATTTTTGCGTCATGACGCATTTTTATCAGATAGGATTACAAAAGCCGGGTTGGGCCGTACTCCTAGGGGAGTAGTTCTTTAGGAGATGCATGTGCTACGCAGCATCCATCACGGCTCCGAGAAGCGAATGGAGCGCTCCGGCGTCGCCGTTCGGAGCATCCAGCAGTACGAGCAGCGACAGAAGGACATCAACAGAGCGAGTTTCTCAACCGTCGTCGCCCTGGCCGCGGCGCTCCATTGCTCCAACCCGATGGACCTCTACGAGCACATCTAGGTCCTACTGCGCGGTGCCCCTGGCGTGGGCGAGGTAGCCCTGGACGCTGTAGTGGTCTGCGGCGCCGTCGTCTGCGGGGTAGCCGTCCGTGGCAACAACGCCCAGGTAGCCGCCCTCGACCTTCTTGTGGTCCTCGCCCGCCACCACGACGTGCCAGTGGCCGTAGGCGTGCGGCGGCTTGCGCAGCTGGCAGCGCAGGGTGAGCTTGGACTCGCCCTCCTCGTAGAAGAAGGCGCCCGCGCGGTTCATCTTCTCGAGCAGCTCGCCGTCGAGCCAAAAGCAGATGAACGGGGTCTCGAACGCATCGGTGAGCGCGCCGGCGTTCTTGTTGTACACGTAGCAGAACAGCGCGCGCTCGCGCGACTGGGAGAGCAGCTCGACCTCGCTTGGCTTGAGCTTGAACTCGGCCTCGACGAACGCGCCGGGCCTCTCTGAGTTCTCACAGACGTCCACCACGGCGGTCTTCACCTGGAAGAAGAAGGTCTCGGCGGGCACGCCGGGACACTCGAGCTGGCGCTTGAGGTTGAGAGACACGACGTCGATGCCCATGTCGGCCGGTGGGCGCAGGGCGTCAAGCCCGTTGCGATACAGCGAACTCATGAGCTGGTACTCGCCGGTGTATCCGTTATAAAGCAGGTCGAAGAAATCCTGGGCCATCTGACGCTCCTTGTGCAGCTAGCTGAACCCCATGATTCTAGCGCTCCCGCGGGCGCGGCCCGCCTGCGCAACGCGCAAGCGTATTCGCTCGCCTGCGGGCGCGGCCCGCCTGCGCAGCACGCCCGCACGCAAACGTCCTCGCTCGCACTCGCTCGAGGGCTTCGTTCCATAGGCTGCTGCGGAATGTTTGCTTAGCGGGCGTGCCGCTCCGGCGGCTCACGGTGCCGTTGAGGAGGCAAGCAGATGAGTTTGTCTGTATGAGCAACCCGCCAATATGCGGCCATCCAAGCTGGCGGCCGCTTAAGGACGGCCTCTACCCGATAAGCTCGATGATCTCGGACAGGTTGTTGGCGAAGTGGATGCCTTGCTGGCGCTCGGGGGTGGAGAGGCCCTTGCTTATCATGTGGGCGAGCTGGGCCTTCAGGTGGTCGTAGTAGCCATCGAGGTTGTAGAGGATGCAGGGCGCGTCGAGCTTGCGGAGCGCCACGAGCGACATGACCTCGGCAATCTCCTCCAGCGTGCCGGTGCCGCCGGGGAAGGCGATGAAGGCGTCCCCCAGCTCGATCATCTTGCGCTTCCGCTCGGCCATGGTGCCCGTCACGATGAGCTGGGTGAGGCCATGGAGCTGTACGTCGGAGTCGATGAAGAACTGCGGCTCAACGCCGATGACGTCGGCGCCGGCGGCGAGCACGGTGGTCGCGAGCTTGCCCATGAGGCCCACCTTGGAGCCGCCGTAGACGAGCGTGTTCCCAGACTCGCCAATCCAAGCGCCAAGCTCGCGCACCGCGCTTGCGAACTGCGGGTCATTGCCGCCCGTCGCCCCTAGGTACACCGTGATGTTCATCCGCCACGCCCCAACGTTGCAGGTTCGAATACGAGCCTTCAGGATAGCGCGAGCCAAGCCCGGTAAGCTCCTTGTCCGCCCATTTTGACCAAAGACGCAACAGGCCCCGCAGACAAAGGTGCCAACCGAGTGCCGAGGCTGCGTCCACGTCATGCCCGGGCGGGGCGCCCCGCCGTGCGAAGACCATCGAAAAGCTACGATTACGGCGCCCCAACGGGCAGCCGAACGAGCGTCCGCAAATAACACCTAGCCGCCCAGCCAGACGAAGGCCTCAATAAAGCAACGACCACGGCGCATCCCAACAGGCTGTCGAATTGGGCGCCCCTAAACCACGCCCGCCAGCCCCGTCGGCATGCCTCATGCCACATGGCCGATGAGTATGAACTTTGGCCGACCGTTTATGCGCCCTCAACACTTGCGGACGTAGAATTCCGGGAATTATTGGTTCGCCTTCCAGCTCAAGGAGAGTGAGCAACCCATGTCCGTCAGCACCATGAAGCAGATGATTGATGCCGCCGAGGGCCGCACGCGCGTCGACACGCTCTTCACGAACGCTCAAATAGTTGATGTGTACGGCCTGCGCGTCGCGCCCGGCCAGGTGGCCGTGAAGGACGGGCTCATCGTCAGCGTCCTCTTTGACGAGAACAACCCTGACGGTGCCGGCACGCCGGCCTACGAGGCCGCCGAGGTCGTGGACTGCGAGGGCCGCTACCTCGCGCCCGGCCTCATCGACGGCCACCTCCACATCGAGTCCTCCAACATCCGCCCGTCCGAGTACGCGCGCATGGTTGCCGTCCACGGCACCACCACCGCCATCGCCGACAGCCACGAGATCTGCAACGTCGCCGGCCTTGCCGGCCTCGAGTTCATGATCGAGGGCGGCAAGCGCGCGCCCATCGACATCAAGTTCATGATGCCCTCCTGCGTGCCAGCCCTGCCCGACGAGCAGGCCGGCGCCGACATCAGCGCCAAGGACATGCAGGAGTTCATCGCCGCCCACCCCGGCGAGGTCTTTGGCCTGGGCGAGATGATGAACACGCCCGGCGTCACCTTTGCGGACACCGAGACGCTCAGCCGCATCGACACCGCCGCCGTCACCACGTCTGGCCTGGTAGACGGCCACGCGCCCATGGTCACCGGACGCGACCTCAACGCCTACGCGGCCACCGGCATCGTCGCCGACCACGAGTGCACCTCGGCCAAGGAGGCGCTCGAGAAGCTCTCGCACGGGATGTACGTGATGATTCGCGAGGGAACCTGCAGCCACGACTTGGAGAACCTCATCCCCGTCGTTCTGGAGAACCCCGCCTGCGCCCGCCGCTGCTGCTTTGCCACCGACGACCGCGCGCCCTCCGACGCCCGCAAGTACGGCGTGATTGACAACGCCTGCCGCCTTGCCATCGAGAAGGGCGTCGACCCCCTCATCGCCATCGCCATGGCGTCGCTTTCCGCCGCGAGTTGCTTTGGGCTCGACCACACCTGCGCAGACCCGCACGAGCGCCGCGGCGCCATCTCGCCGGGCAAGCGCGCCGATATGCTCATGCTCGATGACCTCACCTTCGCCTCGGCGCCGCACCGCGTGTACGCCGCGGGCACCCTCGTGGCCGAGGACGGGCACTTCAAGGGACAGACCGAGCCGGAGTCTCCAAGGGTCGCCGAGCTTGCGAGCCAGCTCCACAACTCCGTCCACCTGCCCAAGCTCTCAGACGAGGTCTTTGAGTACGACTTCCGCCCCGGCGAAGCCGTCATCGACCTCATCCCCGGCAAGGCCATCACGGGCATGGTGCGCCCCGACTCGGCCGACGGCCTGCGCCGCCTCATGCTCTTTGAGCGCCACGGCCGCGCCGTTGCCGCCCAAGAGGCCGGCGCTGACGGGGACGGCCCCGCCGGCATGGGGCTCGTTGGCAAGCACATCGGCCGAGGCTGGGTGCGCGGCCACAACATCACCGGCGGCGCCATCGCCTCCACCATCGGCCACGACTCGCACAACGTCTGCGTGGTCGGCGACAACCCCACGAGCATGCGCGTGGCCGTTGAGGCCGTGGGCCAGGGCGGGCACGTCCTCGTGCGCGGCGACGAGGTCATCGCGCGCATCCCGCTGCCGCTCGGCGGCCTCATGAGCAACGGCACCGCCCGCGACACGGCGCTTCTCCACCACGAGTTTGAGGAGAAGGCACGCGAGCTAGGCATCGAACCACCCATCGACCCCATCATGGGCCTCATCTTCCTGCCGCTGCCCGTCATCCCCACCCTGCGCATCCGCCCCGAGGGCATGTTCGACGTCACGACCTTCAGCTACGTGGAGTAGGCGAAAGCGGCCCCGCTCGCGCCGGCATCACGCCGGGCGGGTGGGGCACATTTCGTTGGCGATCGCTTTGCCAATCCGCAGAGACGTGACTGGCGAGCAGAAGATCTCGCGCGCCGCGACCCGCAAATAAAGCCGAGTTCATACACTGCAAAACCATGCGCCCCACGCTCGTCAACACGCGGCACCGGTCACACAAAAAGGCCCCAGGTTCGTCCGCTGCTTGCGGGAAGAACCTGGGGCCTAGGCTTTGCTTAGGCGCGTGTACTAGCGGCTAGCTCCTAGTACATGCCACCCTGGCCGCCCTGGGCGGCAGCGGCGGAGATGGCCTCCTCGATGGTGGTGTCCTTGGGCTCGTCGGTGACCGTGGCCTCGGTGATGAGGATGAGGCTGGCGACGGAGGCGGCGTTCTGCAGGGTGACGCGGGAGACCTTGACCGGGTCGAGCACGCCCATCTCGATCATGTTGCCCCACTCGCCGTTGGCGGAGTTGAGACCCTGGCCGGCGGGCAGGCTCTTGATCTTCTCGACCACGACGGAGCCCTCGTAGCCGGCGTTCTCGGCGATCTTCTTGACCGGGGCCGTCAGGGCCTTGCGGACGATCTCGACGCCGATCTTCTCGTCCTCGGTGGCCTCGAGCTTGTCGAGCTCGGGGAGCGCCTCGAGGAAGGCGACGCCGCCGCCGGCGACGATGCCCTCTTCAACGGCAGCACGGGTGGCCTGCAGGGCGTCCTCGATGCGGTGCTTGATCTCCTTGAGCTCAACCTCGGTGGCAGCGCCGACCTTGATGACGGCAACGCCGCCGGAGAGCTTGGCGAGGCGCTCCTGGAGCTTCTCGCGGTCGAAGTCGGAGTCAGTGTGCTCAATCTCGGCCTTGATCTGGGCAACGCGCTCGTCGATGGCCTGCTTGGAGCCGGCGCCGGAGACGATGGTGGTGTTGTCCTTGGTGATCTTGACGGACTTGGCGCGGCCGAGCATCTCGGCGGTGGTGTCGGCGAGCTTGATGCCGAGCTCCTCCATGGCAACCTGGCCACCGGTGAGGATAGCGATGTCCTCGAGCATGCGCTTACGACGGTCGCCGTAGCCGGGGGCCTTCACGGCGGCGATCTTCAGCGTGCCGCGGAGCTTGTTGAGGATCAGGGTGGCAAGAGCCTCGCCCTCGACGTCCTCGGAGATGATGAGCAGCGAGGAGCCGGACTTCTGGACGGCCTCGAGCACCGGCAGGATGTCCTGGATGTTGGTGACCTTCTGGTCGGTCATGAGGATGTAGGGGTTGTCGAGCTCGCACACCATGTTGGAGTTGTCGGTGGCGAAGTACGGGGTGATGTAGCCCTTGTCGAACTGCATGCCCTCGACGGTGTCCACGGAGATGCCGAAGTTGACCTTGTCCTCGTCGACGGTGATGACGCCGTCCTTGCCCACGACCTCCATGGCGTCGGAGATCTTCTGGCCAACCTGCGGGTCAGAGGCGGAAATGGTGCCGACGGAGGCAATCTGCTCCTTGGTGTCCACCGTGCGGGCGGAGGCCTTCATGGAATCGACGACGGCGTTGACGGCCTTGTCGATGCCGCGGCGGATGGCCAGCGGGTCGGCGCCGGCGGCGACGTTGCGCAGGCCCTCGTTCACGATGACCTGGGCAAGCAGGGTAGCGGTGGTGGTGCCGTCACCAACGGTGTCGTTGGTCTTGGTGGCGACCTCCTTGACGAGCTGGGCGCCCATGTTCT
>CAVHKV010000106.1:0-7369 GCA_963636635.1 uncultured Bacteroidales bacterium | reverse complement strand
GGCAGCAAGGACGTTGGCGGATGCGTTGGCGCGGCTAGTCCCCGCAAAGGACGTTCAGCGCCTTGGGGCATACGGTTATCTCGTAGCGGCTGGCGCTGAGAGGCTCGCCGTCTACCTGGCAGGGTGGGACGGCAGCCGGGAAGATGACGGTCAGGCTTGGCGCACGGTGGAACTCCACGATGGGCGAGCTCACGTGGTTGCCGTTCTTGGCGCGCAGGAACACCGCCGTGGCATGCAGGGCGCCAACCGGCCCGTTTGCGATGCAGATGTCGAGAAGGCCGTCGCTCGGCGAGGCTTCCGGCGTGATGCGGAATCCGCCGCCGTAGGTGGGGCCGTTTTGCACGGCCAGCAGCAGGCCGTCGCCCGTAAGGGTGCAAGCGGCGTCTCCGTCCAGCTCAAGGACGTAGGGATACATCTGCATGCAGCGCAGCTGGTGCAAGCCCTCTTCCAGATAGAGCATGGTGCCGTGCTTGCCGCTCTTCTTGCGGCGCTCCATGGTGCCCAGGGCAATGGCCGCGTCCAGCCCAAACGAGAGCGTTTGGGTGAAGAACTCCCCGTTGACGCAGCCGAGGTCAAGCTGCTGGGTGCGGCGCCGCAGCAGCCGCTCCACCGCGCGCTCAACCCGCTCGCTCATGCCGAGGGTCCGCGCGTAGTCGTTGCCGCTGCCTGCCGGAATGACGCCGAGCGTACGGCAGCCGGCCTCGCAGGCCATGAGACCGTTTGCCGCCTCGTGGATGACGCCGTCGCCGCCAAGGACGAGCACGCAGCTATAGCGCGCGGCTTGGTCGCAGAGCAGCTCCTTTGCGCTGCCGGGGCGCTCGGTCAGGAAGAGTTCGAGCTGCTCCTCCGGACCGAAGGCGTCCTTCAGCAGCTCGTAGGCGCGCCGAGCAATCTCCATCCCCCGCCCGCTCTGGGCGGCTGGGTTGGCAATAAGCAGCGTGTGAGAAAAGATGTCCATGCAGCGAGTATATCCGCTTAGGGCCCACGTCTCCCTAGTAGGTCCAGTCTCCCGGGGCGGTGGCGGAGAAGCGCTGGATGGGCGCCTGCCCGTTGAGGCCCGCGAGGGCGCCGGCGGCCAGGGAATCCATCTCGCGCTCGCCGGCAAGCACCGCAACCGGGGCGATGAACGAGAGTCGGCGGGTCAGCTCGCCGGCGACGAAGGGGTCGTTTGCCATGCCGCCCGTAAGCACGATGGCATCCACCTCGCCGGCAAGCACGGCCGCCATGCCCGCGGCGTCCTTGGCAATCTGGTAGCACATGGCCTCGAGCACCTCTTTGGCATGCGCGTCGCCCTCGGCAATGCGCGCCTCCACGGCGCGCAGGTCCGTCTCGCCCAGATAGGCCGCAAGGCCGGCCTCGCCGTTGACGTGGCGCATCATCTGCCGCTCGTCGTAGCGGCCCGAATAGCACAGGCGAACAAGCGCGCCGACGGGCACGCCGTTGCAGCGATTGTTGGAGAAGCAGCCGTCGCCCTCAAGGCCGTCCGTGCCGTCGATCATGCGGCCGTGCCGGTGCGCCACGCAAGTCACGCCACCGCCGAGCATGACGGTGATGAGGTTCATGTCCTCGTAGGCGCACCCCTGTCCCTCGGCGTAGGCGCGAGCCTGGGCGCGGGCGTTAAGCGCCTGGAAGTGGCTCTCGCGCGGGAGCTCCGGCAGGCCCGAATAGCGGGCAAGGGGCTCGAACTCGTCCGTGGAGGGAGTGTCGACCGTTAGCGCGCGGGCATGCCGCCCGCTCGCGAGGTCAAGCGCGATGGCCGAACCCAGCGAGCAGACATGCGTGCCAAAGAGGCCCGAAAGGCCCTGGGCCGCCATGGCCGGCGTGATCTCCCACACGCCGCCTGCTATGGGCTCGGTCTGGGGTCCGCGCGTCACGAACGCATCGAGCTCGTCAAGCGAGATTCCGTGGGCATCGAGCCAAGAGACGATGGTCTTCTCGCGCAGCTCCTTTTGGTCAAAGACGCTCGCAAACCCGGCGAGCTCGGCGGAATCGTGGGAGATGGAATCGCGCAGGAGGCACTCCTCGCCCTCCCAATAGGCAACCTTGGTCGAGGTGGAGCCCAGGTTGATGCAGAAGATCTTGTAGCTCGTATCTTCCATGCCTACTCACCGTCCGTCCGGCCGGCGGCGAGCTGGATGCACGCCATGAGGATGGAGCGGTACTTGGAGTCGGCATCGTCGGTGCGGCTGTTCATGACAACCGGAACCTTGGCGCCCAAAAGGCCGCTCGCAAACGGGTAGTGTCCAAAGAAGTGGGCGCACTTGTGCAAGACGTTTCCAGCCTGCACGTCGGGGACGAGGATGACGTCGGCCTGGCCGGCAACGGGCGAGCTGATGCCCTTGTGGGCCGCGGCCTCGGCGTCGAGGGCGTTATCCAGGGCAAACGGGCCATCGACCAAAACGTCTGCGCCCCAGTCCATCCGTGCAAGCTCGCCGGCGTCCACCGAGCTGGGAACGGACGGGTCGGGCTTCTCCACGATCGAGAGGGCGGCTACCTTTACCGGGGAGGCGCCCAGGGAGCGGGCGACCCCAATGAGGTTGGTGCAGATGACGCACTTCTCCTCGAGGCTGGGCGCGACGTTGACGGCGCAGTCACCGCAGACGAGCAGGCGGTTTTGGTCGGCATAGTGAAAGACCGTGTACTCGTTGACCATCCCCTGGGCCTCGACGAGCCCGCCGAAGCGAACGGCCATGAGGAAGCTCGCCGTCTGCATGCGGCCCTTCATGGGAAAGTCGGCCTCGCCGCAGCAAACGAGGTTGACGGCCGTTCTCGCGGCCTGCATCTCGGAAGAGGCGGCCACGACGCGATAGTCCTCGGCCTCTTCTCCCATCGTGGCGAGAAGCTCGGCGATTCTGTCCTCGTCACCCACGAGGGTGACGTCAACGTAGCCCGCCCGACGGGCCCGCACGACGGCCGCAAGGGCAATCTCGTCCTCGGCTCCGGCAAGCGCGACGCGCGGACGGGCGGCGCCGCCGCGGTCGGCAAGCGCGGCCTCGAGCTCATCAAAACTATGCAGCATGGCATCTCCTTGTGAATGAGAGGGATGTGAAAGGCGTGCGCCCGGAATCGGTTCGCGGAAAGTAAGGCCGCACGCGAAGCCTGTCCGCAGGCGGGCAGACCGCGCCCGGAATCGGTTCGAGGGCAGACCGCGCCCGGCTCCGGGCACGCAAGCTGGGGCAACGCGTGCGGAACCGGGCGCGAAAGGGGCCGCGCCCCAATGGACCGGGGCGCGGGGAGGGGGAGGCTAAAGTAGGGTCTCGCTATTCCTTCTCGTTAAGGTGACCGTTGCGCAGGGCCTCAAAGGCGGCCGAGCCCGAGTTGGTCTCCTTTGCCACGGGGACGGCGTCGCCCAGGCCAACGGCCCAGGTGTCGAACTTGCCCTTGGGAAGACGCACGAGGTGGCCCTTGAGGGGCACGGAGTCGCGAAGCTGCTCAAAGTTGGAGTAGTCGACGCCAAAGACGTAGCACGTGGTGGAGGGGCCTTCGGCAAGCGTGATGTCGGCCGTGAACAGCGGGGCGTACTGGGCCATGTCGGGCATGGTGAAGGCGTCGCCCACCTTGAAGATCTCGTTGACGGTGACCTCGCCGGAAAGCTCGAGCCACTCGGTTTCGAGGTTGCCGCAGCTGTTGCAGGTGGGATAGGCGGGGAACTCCACGGCGCCGCACTTGGGGCACTTGCGGGCGAGGAACTTGCCGGACTTGATGCCCTCAAAGAACTCGTGCACGACGGGCTCGGGCTTGATGGCCTCGGTCGCCTGCGCGGCCTTGGCCTCGTCCACCTCGCCGTTGCGGCGGAACAGGTACGCGCTCTCGGACTGGCCGGCACCCCAGCCGCGCATGACGGAGAGCTTGGGCGCATGCTCGATCTGGCGCTCGCCCGCCTGGCCGCGCATCTGGTAGACGACCTCGCCGATGGTGGCCATGCCCGTGGCGCCAAAGGCGTGGCCGTAGCCCAGGTGGCCGCCGTCGGTGTTGACGGGCTTCTTGCCCCCCGAGGCAATCTCGCCGTCGCAGACGTACTTCCAGGCCTCGCCGCGCGGGACGTAGCCAAAGTCCTCCATGGTCTGCAGGACGTCGGGGGTTCCGTCCGTGATCTGCATGTAGTCGATGTCGGACGGGTCAATCCCGGTGGCCTCGAAGAACTTCTTGGCAAGCTCGCGCGTCATGGTCGGGGTGCAGGCCGTGGTGCACAGGCCTCGGTCGTACTGGACAAAGTTCACGATCTCGATGGGCTGCTGACGGAAGCGGTCAGCGATCTCGGTGGCGCACAGGATGATGGCCGCGGCGCCCTCGGTGAGCATGGGGAAGGTGCTCACGCGCAGGTGCTCGGTCATCATGGGCGAGAAGCGCGACTTCAGGTACTCCTCGGCGGAGTCGAAGCCCCTCTTTGCGGCGACCTCGGCCCACGAGGTCTGGGCGTAGGCCTTGGGGTTCTTCTTTGCCTGCTCGCGCATGGTGATGGCGTAGGCGTTCATGGCGTCGTCAACGTTTTCCGCCGTGGCGCCGGTGCTCCTCATGTAGTAGCGGGCGGAGTCGTCGCCGAGGTTGGCCGAGCCCTGCCAGCGCCCATAGGCCGTGTCCTGGCAAGACGCGCCGGTGGGGGCGTCGCGGCCAAAGAGCTCGCGATACTGGTTCTTGGCAAAGCGGTAGCCCGCGGGCAGGTCGGGGGCGTTGATGTGACGGGCAGAGTCCGCGTCCACGCACATGACGATGTCGTAGCGGCCGGAGGCGACGGCGAGGATGGCCTCGTTCAGGCAGTCGAACGGCGTGGCGCAGCCTTCGCTCTGGAAGCTGCTGGGCACGCCGCGCATGCCCAAGAACTCGCCAAGGCCGAGGTTGGGGCTGATGGAGTCGGCGTTGCCGTCGGTGGCCGACACCTGGCCAACCACAAGCTTCTGGATGTCGGTCGGCTTCACGCCTGCGTCGGCCATCGCCTCCTTGGCGGCCCAGGTCGCCAAATCCTGGAGCGACATGTCCTTGAGCTGAGGGGTGTCGGGGTCGTCCATGTCGCCGAACTTGGTAATGCCGACGCCGATGACGGAAACGGAGCGCTCGAGCTTGCTTTGTGCCATGGTGCTTCTCCTTTGTCTGGTTTACGTGCCCTTGTCCATGTGGCCAGCCCTCCTTTCGGCAAACCCCTGCCGGAGCGTCTGGCCAGCTAATCCCGGTTGCCCCGCGCTACTTGCCCTGGGCCTGCGCGAGGGCGAGAACGTACTCCACCGTCTTGCCCACGGTCTGCGCCTCGGTCTGGAAGTCGTGGTACTCGATCTGGATGCCGAGCTTGTCCTCGAGGTCGCCGATGAGCGGGAAGTACTCCATGGACTTGGCGGTGAGGTCCTCGCGAAGCCTGAGCTCGGGCTTGGCGGCGAACTCCTCCACGGGCAAGCCGAAGACGTCGGACAAGCTCTGGTAGAGGACCTTCTCGATCTCTTCTTTGGTAGCCATTGCGCTCCTATCTAACGGGCGGGCCTGAGACCCGCGTGGCCAATGGCTGCATCGTATTTGCGCGCACGGGGCCAGCCTTCGCCTTTGGGACGCGCCCGCAGAAGCGTCCGCAACGCCGGACAAATGCGCTTTTTTGTCCGGATTTCCCCGCCTGAGCTGCGGGACAATCAAGAACGAGAAGCCTAGGAGAGGAGAGGCCATGCCCATTCGTTCCAAGACCGAGCGGCTCGTCTGCGATGCCTATATCGACCTTTTGGACGAGAAGCCCTTCGACCGCGTGCGCGCCAAGGACCTCATCGAGCGCGCCGGCATAGGTCGCTCGACCTTCTACGACCACTTCGATTCGCCGGCCGCCGTTCTGGAGCTCATCGAGAACGACATCCACGATTCGTTCCCCGATGGCGCGTGCGCCGCGCTCGAAGAGGGCATACCGGACAACGTGAGGGCGGGCGCCATACAGGCCGCGTGCCGCCACCTACAAAAGAACGCCCGGGTGTACCGGGCGCTCTGCGGGCCAAACGGTGACTATGCGTTTCAGGCGCGAATGGAGCGGCGCAATCGACAGGTCATGGAGGCCTTGTTCTCGCACGGCGTCTCGATGCGCTCGAAGGCCGAGCAGCAGATTGCCATCCAAGCCATGGCGGGCGTGCAGTGGTACACCCTCAAATGGTGGGCCTTCCACTCCGACGAGGTCTCGGTAGTTGAGCTCGCGAACATGCTCGACCGCATACAGAGAGGCATCATGAGCCAGCTCTAGTTGCCGGGAACGGAGCCGTGGATATCCAAACGAGCGGCCTTAGAGGCCGATCACGAGCTTTCCGCGAGGGTGGTCTTGGGCAACATTGGGGATGAGAACGGCCGCCTGGCCAAGGCCGCGGACCTCCTCGATGTACGGCGTACCAGCGGCGTTCTCGAGAATCTCAGCCACCCGGGCGAGGCCGCCGCGGCCGATTTGGGAGAAGAAGAGGCCGACCTTGAAGCCGCGACCCCTCAGGGGCAACGTCAGAAGGCCCGCCGACATCGCGGAGGTTCCGATGAGGACGTACGTGCCGCCAGGGGCGAGGAGGCGCGCGGCTTCGGAGGCGGGCATGCGCCCGTTGACTGCGACGATCGCATCAAACGCCTCGTCTTGCACGTTGGCATAGCCCCTGGCGTAATCGAGCGCGGCCGTCGCGCCCAAGGAGCGGGCCATATTCAGATTCCGTGCCCCGCATGCGGCCGTGACCTCGGCGCCCATGGCGCTGGCAAGCAGCACCGCGTACTGGCCAACGCCGCCCGAGGCGCCCATGACGAGCACGCGCTTCGCGCGAAGGTCGCCAAGCTTTGCGAGGCCGGCGTAGGCGGTCACTGCGCTCGACGGAAAGGCGGCGGCCTGGGCGCGGCTCATGCCCCTGGGGACCTTGACGGCCCACGCGGCGTCCATGGCGGCAAGCTCGGCCGCGCCGCCGGCAAGCCCCGGCGTAACGCCGCACACGAGATTGCCCGGCTCAAAGCCCGTGACCTTCTCCCCGCACGAGACGACGGTTCCGCAGATGTCGGAGCCCACGATTTTGCCGCGTGTGGCAAAGGACTCCCCAAGATAGTCCGCGCGGTTAAGAGAGACGTGGGACACCTCCACCAAGAGCTGCCCCGTCTTGGGCCTTGGCTCTTCCCTGTCCTCGACAACATACGTGCCCTTGTTCCTTGCCAAACAGCGCATGGCGCCCCTTCCCTAGACGTTTCGAGCAAGTCTAGGGAAGCCCAGGCGGCGGCCCACCCGCCTCCGCACACCCCAGCCCAAAGTGTCCGGAGCGGTTTGCGCACGTTGAGCTGCCGAATGGCGTGAGGCGGGGAGAGTGGTATCGAACGACGGTTTGGTGACCACCGCCAGAAAAGTCCCTTGAAAAAGTTGCCGAATCGCCAAAAAGTCGTTCGAAAAAGTTGC
>CAVHKV010000105.1:0-7422 GCA_963636635.1 uncultured Bacteroidales bacterium | reverse complement strand
CCGTTGCCAGAGGCCTCGCCAGCAGGCGCAGCGCCACCGCCCATGCCCGCGGCCTCAGCCGAAGCGCCCTCGCCCGCACGCGCGGCCTGCTTCTCCAGCACCTTGCCGAGCAGGTACTTGCCGGCAGCCTCGCCTCCGTGGCCGAGGTTGAAGATCATCTCGCTACGTACCTGCTCGATCTTGTCGTGCCAGTCCTCGGGGTGCTCGAGCATCTCGGCGATGATGTCGCCGAGCTTGCCGGCGTCCTCGGGCGAGACGGAGCGGCCCACGCGGTTACGCAGGCTGATGTCGGTGGGCTCGATGCCCGTCTCCCTCCACTCGGGGTTGGAGACCTTCATCGGCGTGTCCACGAACACGCTCGGCTTGAGCGTCACGAGCGAGAACTCGCAGAAGACGCTCGACCAGTCGGTCACGAGCACGTCGGACTCAAGGATGGAGGAGCTGCTGGAGAAGTCCTGCTCAAAGTAGAGGTCGGTGGCCGGCACATCCGCATAGCGGGCCTGCAGCTGCTCCCAGCGGGCACGGAAGCGCTTGGTGTACTCGGGGTGAGGGCGCACCACCACACGCCAGCCGCGGCCGAGCAGCGGGCGGATGAGCTCGTCGGCGCACAGGTCAAGAATGTTGTCCTGCTGCCAAGACGGGGCAATGAGCACCACGGGGCGCTCGCCCTTCTCGTGCGAGGAGGCCTCGTAGGCGGCAATTTGCCTATCGAGCAGGTCGTAGCCCACATGCGGCAACTCCTTGGGCGCAAGGCCGCGCAGCTTCTCGGCCGCACGGACCTCGGCCTCCTGGTGCGGCCCCACGCACAGCAGGGCGTCGTAGTTGTCGTAGGCCTCGCGGCGCGCCGTGAGGTTGGTCGAGGTCATGTGGTGGAACATGAAGGCGTAGAAGGCGTCCTTCTTCACATAGGAGCGCTTGATATAGAAGTTGTCGAGGTCCTCCAGCGTCATGACCACCACGTCGGCGTCCATCTTCATCATGAGGGTGATGAGGCGCTTCTCGCCGATGTAGTAGGGCAGCACGCGCGGATGGGCCTTGGCGTACTCAAAGATCTGGTCGTCCGCATCACCGGTGACGTAGTGGATGCAGACGTCCGAGTTGGCGAGCAGCCACTCCACCGCGCCCTGGAAGTACTTCCAGAAGCCGCTGCGCTCGGAGTAGAAGACGATGTGCTTGCCCACCACGGAGAAGAAGCGCTTGTAGTCGGCCTTCTCGCGCTTGGCCAGCGGGTCGGGCTTGTACCAGGGGCCCTTCTTCTTGGAAAGGCCGTTCAGCTCATCGAGCTCGGCCTTTGAGGCCGCGAGGTCCTCGTAGTCCACGTACTTGGCGGGGCGGATGATGGCGTTGCAGGCCATCTGCACCACAACGGAGAGCAGGTTGGAGCACACCCAGTAGAAGGCCATGCCGGCAGACACGCCCACGCCCAGGAAGAACGAAAGCGCGATGGAAAGCCCGTTGGTGGAGTTCTTCTCCGCGCGGGACTGCTCGCGCTGCAGCGGGTTGATGTGGTTGGAGGCCACGCCCATCACCACGGCCGAGAGGGTGGCGAGCACAGGCATCAGCCAAGAGAGGCCGCCGTCCTCCATGGGCACGAGGGCGAGGAACTCCGCGCCGGCCGCGCCCGAGTCCGTGATGGCGTGGATGACGTCCACCAGGCCGAAGAGGATGACGATTTGCACGGCCAACGGGATGAGCGAGAGCAGCGGATGGTAGTGGTGCTGCTTGTTGAGCTCGCTCTGGCGCTCGCCGATCTGCTCGGCGTCGCCGAAGTACTTCACCTTCACGCGGTTGAGGTCGGGCATCATGCGCACCATGACGATGCTGTTCCACTGGCACCACAGCGACAGCGGCATGAGCACCACCTTCACGATGAGCGTGAACAGAAGGATGGTGAGCCACCAGTTCTGCGTGAGGCCGTAGCAGGGCCTCATGACGGCCATGAATATGTCAGTGATCCAGGAAAGCACGGTTCCCCCATATCTATTCGCCAGCTTGGCGAGCGGTGCGCAAACTTGCCCAACATACTCCAAAGCAAAACCCGAGGTTGTTCATATAATTTGCCTTGGCGGGTTTCGTGAACAAGCGAATGACAAAAGGCAAGGTATTTCCGGTAAAGGAATGTCTGGAGCCATCGCCAGCAAAAAGGGATATCTTGAAAAATGCTGAATTCGTAAGCGCGGCGTCACGGGTTCGTAAGGCTTCGCAAAACCGGCCGCGCCCCTCGCGACAAAGAGGAAAGCCCATGAAGGTCTACGAAGGAACCATCCTCACCGTGAACGCCACCGACGACGTGGCCCGCTACCTCGTGGAGGACGGCGGCAGGATCGCCTACGTCGGCAACGAGCTGCCCGAGCGCTTTGCCTCGGCAGAGAAGGTGGAGCTCGGTGGGCGCGCCCTGTGCCCAAGCTTCGTCGACACGCACGAGCACCTCGCGAGCTTTGCCACCTTCAACGCCGGCCTCAACGTGATGCAGGCCCGCTCCAACACCGAGATCTGCGAGATGGTGCGCGAGTTTGCCCAGCGCTGCAGCGCCAAGACCCTCATCGCCTTTGGCGCGAGCCCCTACTCGGTGGAAGACGGCCACCTCGTCACGCGCGAGGAGCTGGACCGCGTCTGCCCGGACAAGCCCCTCATGCTCGTGAAGTACGACGGCCACGCCTGCGTGGTGAACAGCACCCTGCTTGGCAAGGTGAGGCAGAAGGTCGAGAGCCTGCGCGGCTACCACCCCGAGAGCGGCGAGATGAACCAGGAGGCCTTCTTTGCCGTCTCCGACTACATCACCAACTCGCTTTCCCTGCCCGAGCTCGTAGGCAACATCCAGCATGCCATGGACTACCTGGCCTCAAAGGGCATCGGCATGGTGCACACCGTCTCAGGCGTGGGCTTCACCGCAAACCTGGACATCTCGCTCGAGCAGTGGGTGGCCAAGAGCGCGCAGAACGGTTTTGCCGTGCGCGTGTTCCCGCAGTCCATGGATGTGCGCGTGGCCACCAGGCGCGGCCTACCGCGCATCGGCGGCTGCTTTGCCTGCGCGCTGGACGGCTGCTTTGGCTCTGCAGACGCCGCGCTCAACGCCCCCTACGAGGACGGCGAGAACACCGGCGTGCTCTACTACACCGACGAGCAGGTCACCGAGTTCTGCAAGCAGGCCAACCGCGCCGGCCTGCAGATTGAGATGCACGCCATCGGCGACGCCGCCTTTGACCAGGCCTGCCGCGCGCTCAAGGCCGCGCTTGATAGCTACCCGCGCACCGACCACCGCCACGGCATCATCCACAGCTGCCTTCCCACCGAGGAGGGCCTGAAGATCTGCTCCGAGTACCACATCCAGTTCCCCATGCAGACGAGCTTCATCGACTGGCCGCAGGAGCCGGACTCCTACCTCGAGCAGATCCTCGGCACCGAGCGCGCGGGCAGGCTCAACCCGCTGCGTACCATGTGGGACCTGGGAATTGTGCTCTCTTGTGGCTCGGACGCGCCCTGCACCGACCCGGACCCGGTGCTGTGGATGCAGCGCGCCTGCAACCACTCCAACCCCGCCCAAAGCCTCACCGTGCGCGAAGCCCTGCGCATGGCCACCTACAACGGCGCCTGGACCACCTTTGACGAGCTTGACCGCGGCTCTCTGGAGCCGGGCAAGCTCGCCGACATGGCCATCCTCTCCGAGAACCCCTACGAGATGGACCCGGCCGAGCTCGGGCGCCTCAAGGTTGAGGGGCTCATCTTGCAGGGCAAGCCCTACGAGCCGCAGAGCCAAGGCGTCGGCGGCGCCGTGCTGCGCGGCATGCTCGGCCACGGCCGCTGCTAGACAGACGGCGCAAGACGACCGGGCCCCATGGTAAGACGGGGCCGCGTCTCGTTCGCGCCGCACGGCCGCGCCGCGCCTCGCACCACGCCAGCCCCGCTGCCAGCCGCTCGCCCTCGCACCGCCCACTCCCCCACGCACGCATCGCAGTCCCAAAAGATCAACCCGCCCACCGGCGAAAACCCAACGTGAAAGGCACGACATGCTCTCCCAGATCGAGTTCAACGTCCTCGCAGCGCTTGCGACCTCCAGCCCCGCCAACCAACGCGAGCTAGCCGAGGCCGCGGGCATCTCCCTCGGCTCGGCCAACAAGGCCATCAAGTCGCTGCGCGAGGCAGGCCTCGTCACCGAAGGGCTCGAGCCAACTGAGGTCGGCCTCGCCGAGCTCGAGCCGCACCGCGTGAAGAACGCCGTCATCCTGGCCGCGGGCCTCGGCCGCAGGTTCGCGCCCCTGAGCTTCGAGCGCCCCAAAGCCCTCTTCCGCGTGCGCGGCGAGGTCCTCATCGAGCGCCTCATCGGCCAGCTCCACGAGGCCGGCGTTGATGACGTCTACGTGGTCATCGGCCCCATGAAGGAGAGCTTCTACTACCTGGAGGACAAGCTCGGCGTCCACCTCATCCAGACCTGCGACTACGCCACGCGCAACAACCACGCCTCGCTCATGAGCGCGCGCGACCACCTGGGCAA
Source organism: uncultured Bacteroidales bacterium (assembly GCA_963636635.1). GTDB lineage: Bacteria > Actinomycetota > Coriobacteriia > Coriobacteriales > Atopobiaceae > Parolsenella. The sequence goes on along the minus strand of CAVHKV010000105.1, from coordinate 2,930 downwards.
CACCTACGTCTGTCCGGCGGACCAGTACTACGAGCAGAATCTCTTCCGTACCTACGAGTACCGCTCCAACTGCGTGGCCGTGCGCGACGAGGGCAAGGACGCCAAGCAGGCCTTTGAGCTGGGCGCCAACGACCTCATCGTGGCCGCCAAGCGCGACTTTGGCCAGGCCTGGCGCATGGAGGGCCCGGCCTACCTGGACGAGGAGTTCGCCCACGAGTACGTGGACATCCTCGAGGACGAGTACTACCTGCCCGAGACCGAGGGCAAGCTGTGGGAGACCATCTTCATTGAGCACGTGGACGAGCTGCGCATGTTCGCCCGCAAGCTCCCGAGCGAGGGCGTCATCCACGAGTTCGACTACCTGGGCGACCTCTGCGCCTTTGACGCCGACTTCATGGAGAACGTTGACTCGGCCATCCTCGACAACATCTGCCGCACGCTGCAGTGCGGCCGCGAGGAGATCACCGACGTTCGCCCGCTCGATTCCGGCCTCACCAACCTCAGCGTGCTCTTCAGCTGCAAGGGCCAGCGCTACGTCTACCGCCACCCCGGCGCCGGCACCGAGCAGATCATCAACCGCGAGGCCGAGACCTTTGCCCTGCGCACCGCCTCCGAGCTTGGGCTTGACTCGAGCTTCATCTACGAGGACCCCAAGAGCGGCTGGAAGCTCAGCCGCTACATCCCGGACTGCGAGGAGTTTGACTACGCCAACGAGGCCCAGGTGAAGCAGGCCCTCACGATGGCACGCGAGCTGCACCAAAGCGGCGCCACCTCGCCATGGAGCTTTGACTTCTACGACGAGGGCAGGCGCATCTGGCGCCTGCTCGAGGAGGCCCGCTGGCCGCTTCCGGACGACTTTGCCGAGCTGGCGGCCCAGATCGGCGAGCTCGTGGGCCCCATGCGCGCGGGCGCCGGCAAGCCGGTGCTGTGCCACAACGACTTCTACGGCCCCAACCTGCTCGTGAAGGGCAGCGACATCTGCCTCATTGACTGGGAGTACGCCGCCATGGGCAACTATGGCTGCGACTTTGGCAACTTTGTGGCGCAGGGCTCGGGCTATGACGTGGAGCGCGCCCTCGAGGTGCTCCCCTACTACTTTGGCCGCAAGCCGGGCGACGAGGAGCGCCTGCACTGCATCGCCTGCGTGGCGGTGGTTGGCTGGTACTGGTACGTGTGGGCTCTGTTCAAGGAGAGCAAGGGGTCTCCGGTGGGCAAGTGGACGCGCGTGTGGTACGAGGCCGCCAAGCGCTTCGGCGCCGCCGCCAAGGAGATGCTCGCCGAGGCCGCCTCGGGTCTGCGCCCGCTCACGCGTCCCGAGTTTGACGCGCTGGTGGCCGTTGAGGCCGGCAAGGGTTCCGAGGCAGACGCCGAGGTGCTGGCCGCACTCGCCGGCGAAGGCTTCGTGAGTGGCACCTACGCCGAGGCCAAGCTCACCACCTCGGGCTTTATGGCGCTCGAGCCCTACCGCGCCAAGCGCGCCGTCTTCTTTGCCGCCGGCTTTGGCTCGCGCATGCTGCCCATCACCGTCAACACGCCCAAGCCGCTCGTGCGCGTGCACGGCAAGCGCTTCATCGAGCGTCTGCTCGACGCCGTCATCGCCGCCGGCATCGACGAGATCTACGTCGTGCGCGGCTACCTCGCCGAGGAGTTTGACGTGCTGCTCAAGCACTACCCGCAGATCACCTTCGTGGACAACCCCATCTACGACGAGACGAACAACATCAGCTCAGGCGTGGCGGCCGTGAAGGCGCACCCGCACTGCTTTGAGAACGCCTACGCCTTCGAGAGCGACCTCTACCTCACCGACCCGCGCTACATCAGCAAGTACCAGTACCGCAGCTCCTACCTGGGCTTCCCCGTGGAAGAGACCGAGGACTGGTACTTTGAGGCCACCGAGGAGGGCAAGATCACCAAGCTCGCCAAGGACCTCGGGCACGATTGCTGGCAGATGGTGGGCCTCTCCTACTGGAGCGCCGAGGACGGCGCCAAGCTCGCGCACGACCTGCCGGCCGCCTTTGAGGCAAACGACGAGAACCGCCAGATCTTCTGGGACGACGTCCCTTGTCGCGTCTGTGCCGACAACTACGACGTCTTCGTACGCGAATGCGACCCGACCCACATCATCGAGATAGACTCCTTCGCCGAGCTCCAGGAAGTGGACGAGGCCTACAGGCCGAAGAAGTAGCGAGGCAATAAAGCGCTGGTAGACGGCTTGGAAAGCAGGCCATTTGCATAACGTGAGGGGCCAAGGCGCACATTTGCGTCTTGGCCCTAGCTTTGCTTGGGGGAATTTCGAGTCTGGCTTGACGTGAGTCCGCGAATCCCAGTGATGACGCCACGCCTGCTGTCAGTCAAAAGCGCTCGGTAAAGAGTCAATCAACGTGGATTCGTCCGAATATCCTTCGGTTCGTACTAACACGCTAGTGGCCACAACGTCAATTAACCGCAGCTAGACAACCTGAATGACTATTCCTCAATCGCCAAATCCCAGAGCGGGCCATAGAGCTCGTTGCCGAGGAGCCAGCCATCGTGGGTGGGAACAAGCGATGAACCCTTTTGCGCGAGAAGGCCACGGGATTCAAGCTGGTAGAAGCACTCCTGGACCCGCACGTCTCCGAGCGCGACCCTGGCACGCAGTTGTAGCTCGGGTGATATGCCGTCGGTCATGCGGGCGGCGAGCATGAGGTCCTCCGCCACGGCCTCGCGGGCGGTGAGCTGCTCCACCTCAAACGTGAGGTCCGCAAGGCTCTCAGAAGCCGCGATGGCACGAGCGTCACTCGTGACGGTGAGGCGGAAGCGCTCGGCGCCCTCGTCAGGCACGGGCAACGTAAGAACCAGCTCGCGCAGGCGCTCGTAGCCAGCGCGGCCGAGCATGCTTGCCGCGGCGGTGCCGAGGCCCAGGTACTCCACGCCCGTCCAGTAGGCGATGT
>CAVHKV010000104.1:4943-7480 GCA_963636635.1 uncultured Bacteroidales bacterium | reverse complement strand
GGCTTCGGCCGACGGTCCTCCGATGAACCGTGGGTACTCTAACCGAGCCCGCCACAAATGGCAAGGAGTAGTAGCCCGCAGACTTCAGCTGCATCACAAGGCGTAACAAATGTAGGCAAGCTGCGAGCGCCTATCTCGCGATCCTCGAGTCCTTACAGCGGCGTTACTCTACGCCTACGGACAGAAAAAGCAGGTAGCTGGTTTTCACCGGCTACCTGCCATTCTTTCTGGTGGCGGGGAAGGGAATCGAACCCCTGACACGGGGATTTTCAGTCCCCTGCTCTACCAACTGAGCTACCCAGCCAAAGTATGTCGCTCGCAAATCGAGCTTGTTCACTATAACCAGACCAGCCAGCTCGGTCAAGCAACTTTTTTGACATTTTTTGACGAACCTCTAGGCGCAGCCCAACAGGCAGGTGTCGGGATGGGGATCGCGCAGTTGGTCGACAATTTGAGCCAGGGCCATTCGGGGGTCAGTGCAGGAGCAGTAGGCAAGCTCCTCCCAATCGAAGACGCGGCCGCACTCGTCGGAGAGGAAGGCCGCGCACTCCGGCCTGTCGCCAGAGGGCGAGACCGAGAGCCACGAGACGTAGTAGAACTCACCGTCGAGCAAGATGACCCAGCTCTTGTGCCGTATGGGACGCCCCGTACGCAGATGGGTCTCCCTGCTCATGCTCTCGCTTATGACCGTCAGCCCGGCAATCATGATTCGACCTCGTTCGAAGCCTGGGAAGCCTGCTGTGCCTGTTCCGAGTCGGAAAGTGGCTCCGGACATGGCATATCCTTGCCGCAGGAGCGCAGCACTGCCGAAACACGACCATCCGCCATCACCGAGCAGCCAGCTTCTTCCGTCACGCAGCATTCACGGGCTTGTCGCTCATCGGGGTCGGCGCCGCAGACGTCATGTGAGCAGGCGCATGGCCGGAACTGCCGAATCGTGACGTTCGAGCCCGCTACCTCCACCACGACGGGAACGTCCTGCACGATCACTCGAACGCAAGGCTCTCCGCCTTGGCAACAGTTCACGTGGCCAGGCCCCTCTCCATCCAAATCCGAGGCGGCACATGGCGCTGACCCAGGCGAAGGAGCTATCTCAGGGTTCAAGTCACCAACAGCTAAATGGGACAGCAGCTCAACGACATCAGACGAAAGACCTTCTGAATCCGCCGCGTTGAGCTGCTGTAGGCCCAAATCATCAAAGCTCGGTAGGTTGTCGGGCGCAAACCGCGAGCTTGGCTTAACGCCGCCGCGGGTCCCTTCAAGCGAAACCTCGCCCTCGCCGGCATTGTTGGGCTGACACGGATCTGGCTCATCGAGGCCATACGGATCGAGGCCATACGGGACCGTTGAATCTTGGCCACTGCCATATTCTGCGCCTTCGAGCGGGACCCCTGTTCCTCGATGAGCTCCCCAAAGCTGCCCGTCGGCCTCGTGGCGAATTCCTTCGAGCGAGACCTCGCCCTCGCCGGTGGTGAAGTCGTAGAGACAGCCGTAGCAGATGTCCATGTCCGCAAAGGTCTTTGCGCCACAGCGCGGGCATACCTTCAGGCTCTCCCGGTCGGGCCTCGTCACTCGGCCGGTCTCCGTCGTTCGGGAAGCTCCTGTTGCCCGCCCGGTCTCCGCCATGCAAGCCGTCCTCTGGGCTCCTCTTTCCATAACGCCCGTTGTCATACGTCCTCCCTTTGTACGTTGCCTGTGATTTCTTACAAACCCTCACCCATCTCTGTGGAAGGAAGACTCGCCCCCTTCCTTGGAGCTCTCGCCTCTTCGTCTGCGCTCCCCAGGAGCCACCAACCCTGTTACGGCCCGTAATGAAGCCGTGGCCGCAGCACCGAACCGAAGACTCGCGTGCAAGACTTCGGCTGTGATGGCCAAATAGATTCGTCGACCAAACCTTGAAACTCACCCATCCCGAAAGCGCAAGACGTCGCCAGCGTCTGGCCAGGGGCCGGGGGAGCTTGGTCTTTCGAGTGCCATGGCGGCGCCCTTGCAGCCCAAGAGGCGCCAGGGCGGCATAGATCGCCTTGCGCGAATGACTCTCCCTTGCCCGTCGAGCATGGCCACGTCTATTGGATAGCCCATGGCGCAGGTATGGATGGACGGGCACGGCACGATCAGCACCGGGCGGGCTCTCACCCCTCCCCTCCTCGTCCCAAGCAAGCCCCTCAGCCGTAGGAAAAAGCTGTCGAGCACCACCGCACGTAGCTCAAAGGCAGGTCCCTCAACCACGACTTCTCTCGGCTTCCCGCTCATGTCACGATCGCCGCCTTCCAACGGTCAACGACGATGCTGCGCTCGTGCTTTGCAAGCTCTGGAAGTTGGAAGCCAACGCCCGCGATGGAGACGCTCGCTGGCCAAGGTGTGTAGCCCAGGGTGCAGGTGAACCGCGTGGTCCCGGCCGCAAGCGTCAGCACGGCACTGCCGGCCCCGCGCACGGAGAGGTCTTCCGTCGAGACTTCGACCTCGCACGAGGCGTCGCCCATGCCCTTCTTGATGGCCTCGGTCACGGCATCGACCCCGGCCAGCTCGCCGGAAGA
>CAVHKV010000104.1:0-4494 GCA_963636635.1 uncultured Bacteroidales bacterium | reverse complement strand
GCCCTGCCACATCAAGGCGTCCGCAACCCATCGGTCGCGGCGTAGCCCGCACCGTGTCAAGGCGTCCGCAGCTCAGCAGCCACGGCATGGACTCCGCCAGGCCGGCGCCGGCGCAGATGCGATCGCAGCAAGTATTCCGAAAAATCCTCAGCGTGCGAAAAGCAAGCGAACCTTCCATTGCTACGTCACCCCCAGAAGCGAGTTGACGTCGAGCGTGAGCGGCAGGGTTATGTCGGTGCCGGGGATGGGCAGCTCGGCCACCGTGAAGGTAGAGCCGCCAAGCTCGTTGGCTATCTGCTGGCCAAGGGCCGCCGCAATCGAGGTCGCGTCGCCGGAGGCCGGCAGCTTGCCGATAAGGTCGCGCACGGTCGAGACGTTCCCGTAGCCAGACTTCTCCAGCACATTCTGCGTGTTCGTGAGCACGGGCTTGCGCAGGCGCAGGTCTGCCGGGGCAAATCCCGCAGCCTTGATGAGCTTGCAGAGCCGGTCCTTGAGCCAGCTGGCAACAAGGCCGGACTCTCCCGTGACCGAAAGCGCCGCGTCCGCGGCCGAGGAAAGGCCGTCCACCGCAGAGCCGTAGCCCTTGAGAAGCTTGCCCCACAACTCGCCGATCTTGCCTATGGCCCCGGCGTCGCCATCGCCCACGTCCTCGCCGATAGCCTCGAACAGGCGCGTGAGCACGTCGTTCCCATCCGAATCCGAGTCTGGGGCCAGCACGGCGGCGCTCGCCGCGGCACCGGCGGGCAGGTTCCCCTGGCCGGCAAAGGCATTGGAAAGCTGTGCGGGCGCGGCTGAACTTCCACGTGCCACCACGGACACGCAGCCCCAGGCGCCCGGCGGGCAGAGCTTTGGCCTGGGGACCGAAAGCGCCTCCAAGGCCTCCTCAAAAGCCGACGCTCCCTCGTCCGCGAGGCCTTTCATCTGCTGGGTGGCCTCGGCAAGCTCGTCGCACGCCTGTTGGTAGGCGCGCGAGGCCTCGATCACGCGCTGCCAATAGTGCTCAAATCCGTTCTCGATGCTCGTGGAGGCCGCCCCGACGCTGCCCATGTCGGATGAGCTCATCTTGCAGATGGGGCAACTAGCCACCTGGCCGGCGTCGAGCTGAGCCAGCGATGCCTTGCCGGACGCGGCGCCGGTGGCGCCCGGGCAGGTAGCCACGGAGTGCAGCGTGCGCCCCGTGCCCTCCTGCGTACAGGGCCAGCGAGCGTCGGTGTAGAGCGTGGTCTCCTTCATCTGCGCGGGATTCGCAGGCAGCTCGGGCAGGTCGATGTCGACCCTGCCGTCGGCAAGCTCGGTGTAGTGGCCGCCGCGTACCTTCGCGCTCGCATATTCATAAAACGCCAGCCTGCAGGCAGAGTCTGTGAGCGCGTCGATGCCCGTGCCTAGGGGCGTCTCAATCGAGGCGCGACGCGGATAGTAGCTCCTCGCGCGCAGAAGGGCGGCGCCGAAGGTCCAGCTCTTGGCAGACGGATAGTAGGGGTTCAAGGCCGACGAGAGGGAGCCCACGGTCTCGGCGCGCTCCCACATGCTCATGGGGTTACCGCCGCAGTCTGCCAGCCAGCCCTCCTGCTTGGCGGCGTCGGCCTTTTCCTGGGCCTCCTTCGCCTTGTCGGAGGCCTCCTGCAGCTTGGTTGCGGTCTGCTCGATCTTGTCGCCGGAGACGTCGGTCTCGAGGGCGGAGAAGTCGCTCTCGGACTGCTGGGGAAAGCCGATGGCAGCGCCCGCATAGTTGATGGCGTCCGTGTCATTGGCCTCCACCACGGCAAACGAGCGCGTAGCCATGGCGAGCGGCAGCGTGGCCTCGATGGCCTTGAGGCCCTTCGCGGACGAGGTGGCAAAGCGGTTGCGCGCCTGCAGGACCTTCATGCCCGAGTCTATGGTTTTGACGCCCGCGGCAGACATCCCCGGCACCGCCGAGACGACGAGGCCCGCGCCGAGTGTCACGATGCCGGCGAGGCCGAGCGTGAGCACGCAGGCGTCGAGCGTCGTGGCAACGGTGGTGTAGGAGCTGACCACGTTGGCGGCCGAGAGGGCGGCGGCGTCTGCCGTGGCTTGCACGTCGGCCGAGCGGTTCTGCACCCAGGCCACCGAGACGAGCGAGCAGGTAAGGGCAAGGCTTACGAGCAGGGCGCAGGCAACGGCAATGGAGGTGTAGCCCCCGTCCTCGCGAACGAAGGTGCCAATCCCCAGCTCAAGCGCCTTGTTTTTGCTGTTGGAGAGACAGTTCTCCCCCGCATTTTGTTCCAGTTGTTGACACCTACCGGCGGCAGTCATTTGTGCTTGACGGGCACAAACATTACGACCCACCGCACCAACGTCACACTCCAGATGGTGTTTGGAGCGGAACATCGCACGGCCATCGTTCCGTATGCCGTATCCAGAACGCATCGTAATATCACGAGCGCGCAAACATTGGACAAAGGAGCTAGCCTCGGCGCAACTAACGCCTCTTAAGAACCCCCGAACCGGACGCGCAATGAAACCATGACTCCTTGCCACTCGCGCCGCACGCCATGCGAAATCGCTAGGGCACAAAGAGGAACGGAACCACAACTCGCGCCTACTTCCATATCGAGACCCAGTCACTGTAACCTCCCTTCAGCCATGAGGGGCGGGCGCTTCCGCTCGCCTGGACCCTAAGAACGACCAAATCGCCTTCCGACTCGCCAAACAGCTGCGCCGATATGCCGAGGAGCGGCAGGGGCCTAAGACGACCCATCACCTTCACGCTCGCCTCGCCCGAGGAATCACCCGCAAGCTCCACCTCCCAGTCACCGGTGTGGAAGGCGGCCACGTTTGGCACCGCGGAGAGCCTGCGGCGCACGTACTGCTCGTAGGCCTCGTCGGTGGCGGCGCCGCTTGCCTCCCGCGAGGCAAGGAGCCTCACCCCTTCCGCGGCCGCCTGCTGCATCACCGAACGTGTGTAGAGCAGAAAGACCGGTTGCAGCAGCAGGGCGAGCAACAGCATGAAGACGGGGATGAAGATGGCCGCCTCCACGCTCGCCTGGCCGGAGCGCTCAGAACAAAACGATGTCGCGCATGCCGCCGAAGGTTCCCTCTCCCCCAAGCGCATGGGATGCCGCCGTGGTCGCAAGGCGCTGCAAGCCCCCTTCCCGGGCAACGTGCCAAACCGCGGCAAGCGCGAGCAGCATGGCGAGAAACGCGAGCAAGACGAGGGCGTACTCGACGGTTGATTGGCCGGATGCCTCGCCAGCAAACACGAGGCGCTTCCCTCGGAGCCCGTCTTTGCGTTGGAACAGGAGGCAACCGGAAGCCGAGAGTTTGCGCAACCTGTCATCCGGCATGCGAGGAGGCCGGTCAAGAAGCAGGTGTCCCCGGACGCGGAGACGCCGCGCGCTGGATGGCGCGAATTTGTCCAAAGCCACCGCCTTCGCAAAGGTGCGGCAAGCAACCATCCGGGACGTTCGTCCCTTCGGCACCTTACCCGACCCTTTATCTCTGGCCATAGATTCGCCTCCATTCCTCGACCTCCATCCTTAGCGTCTGGGCCTGGCAGCCCTCGTCCGTGCCGCTCACGAAGCAGACGTCCACCCAGCCGGGGCCCACCACGACGCAGCCCCAGCACCGGCCAATCAAATCCAACCATCCGGCGTGCGCGAGCGTCGTGTCGCCCTGGGCGCGGTAGCGCTCAACCAAGGTTGAAGCCGCCTCGGGAACGCTCGAGCTAAACTCCTCGGTCATGGCCTCTGAGCTGGAGATAAGCCCGCTCACCTCATCGCTCGACAAGTTCTCGAGAGCACCGGTTAGGGCCTTGGCAGCATCCTGTCGCTCTTGGGAAGACGGTCCCTCCTCGCCCTTGCCGCTCGAACCTGCACCCGCAGAGGGCTCGGCAGCCGAACCGTCTTCCTCAGGCTCTGCAGGCTCGGATGCGGCCGCTCCTTCCGCGGAAGACTCGTCAGCCCTTCCGGATGCCGCCCCAGTTCCTTCGGAAGCTCCGCCGCCCTTCCCAGAGCCTTGCGCCCCAGTAGAGTCGCCAGCGCCCTCGGAACTCTGTCCCGTCGCAGACGAACCAGCATCCACAAGACCTTGTCCCGTCACAGGCAAGTCACCGCTCACAGCGCCCGCACCCCCACCAGGCCACGACGCATCCCCAGAGAACCCGAGCCACAGAAACGCGCCGATCACGAGTACCGCAAGGAGCACAAACGAGACGCGTAAGGCCGCTCGAAAGCGCCGCCTAGAGCGAGTTGATGCCATCGGTGATCGCGGACCAGAGCTTCTGCAGGTTGTCACGCATGGCCACCACGGCCACGATGGCCATGAGGACCAGCACGCCCACGAGGATCGCGTACTCCGTGGTGCCCTGCCCGCTCGACTCGCGGCAGGCCCGCTTTGCGTTGGCCGCGAGCTTCCACGCCTTCACGCGCGCCGTCTGTCGCACCGCCATCAGCTTGTCCGTCATCATATGAATCTCCTTTCCCGCAGGTAGCAGCCTGCGTTTATCCAACGGGCCCGCAGGCCCTCAAACCTGAC
>CAVHKV010000103.1:0-7899 GCA_963636635.1 uncultured Bacteroidales bacterium | reverse complement strand
GCACGTACGTAGCCAACTGGCGAAACGCAAGCCCACAGGTAAATACGAGCTGCGCACACGTAGCCGCCGCCTCGTCTCCGTAGCCTAGGGCCGCTCGTATTTGGTGGCTCGGCCGCCGCCTCGTCTTGCGATGGCGTGCTGCCGCTGGAGCGAATCCAACGCCGCAAGCATGGCCGCGCGGCTTAGGCCCGTCTTGGCCTCAAGTTCGCTGCGGGAGAGAATCTGGCCGCCCGACAGCGCCTTGAGCACAAGGAGTTCCTCGTCGGTGCCGCTGAACGAGTCGATGACGGGCAGCGTCACCGTAACTATCTCGCCACGGACGTCGAACACCGGCTGGCTGATTGAGCCCTGGTAAGCCCTCATAATGCGTGCGATGCCCGTACCGAACTTCTCGATGTAGTTCAGCTTGAGGAAGACCTCAGCAACGATGGGGTTCCTGAGTACGGAGATTTGGCCATAGATGTAACTCTCCGTGGAGAGACCGGGCGGCAGGCTGCCCGGCGAAGTGATGGTGACGCGGTCGTCATACATGGCAACCTGAACATTTGCCCTCACGTCCCATGTGCGGTGTACGAGCGCGTTAGCCATGGCCTCACGGAAGGCCTCGTAGGGCGCGCGCTCGCCCCTCACACGCTCGCCGCCCTCGACCTTCTCGTAGCTGTAGTAGCGCCTGAACATCTCGAGCGCCTTGTCTATCTGCTCAATCGCCGACACGCCAACCCAAGACTCCCGGTCCATGATGAGGTCTTCGGTGGCACCGAAGCGCACGCAGTCGGTCCCGGGGAACGAGTTCTTGTCGGCGAGAATGGCCGCCGCGTTGGTGTAGCCGCTCTTGTCAAGAAGGCGCAACGTGAGCAGGATGTCGTCCGAAAGGCCCGAGATGCCAACCTTCTCAACCAAGCTCTCTTCGAGCGTGCGGAAGGAAAGGTCTTGCTCCTGGCTGGTGAGGGCGTCGTAGGTGATGTTGCGGCCCTCAAGCGTAAGGCGGCCGTACTCAAAGCGGTCAACTTCCACCGTTGCCGAATCGTTCCTACGGTAGGCCTTGCCACGACTTCGGTACGGCTTGTCCTGGCCTTCAAAAACCGTGAGGGTAACGATGCCGCTCTTCTCGTCGGGCTCAAGCGAGTAGCGAGGCGCGGGGTCCAGGCTATCGTTGATCATGTTCTCGATGGTCAGACAAGCCTCAATCGGGTTTTCAAGGCCGACGACCTCGCCATCGTCGTTGATACCGAACTCAATCGTGCCGGTGCCATAGTTGGCGTAGGCACTCACCGTCTTGAGGAAGGAGGCCGTGACCTTCTCCTTATATTCGACCGCTGGGCTCTCGCGAACAACCATCTTTGACCTCGTTTCGTCCGAATCGTATCCGCATTATAAGACGAAAGCGCGAATCGTACTGAGATTTCAGGACGAAAGCCGGAATCGTACGAATACGAATCGGTCGATTCGTGGTTTCGCCTTGACGTCCGGCGCCGGCACAACGTTTTGCGGCTTGACCTGGCGACTCGTTTGGCGTCGCGGCAACGACGTGCCGTCCGCGTGAGGCCATGGATTCCGGCCGGATATCCGTTCGCCGCTTGGTTGGGCGCGGGGCAATTCTGGGCTTCCCCGCTGGAATAAACTGCTTCAAAGGCTGATTCGATCGCGACGGCGTTGCGACGGCAACGTTGCCGCAGGTCTTCTCGCGCGTCAACGCGCGAGGTCTTTGCCCAGGGGGAGGGTAAGGAAGATGAGCACTCACGCCATCGCGCGAGGCGACGCGCCCGCGAAGATTGACATAGCCCAATCCGCTCCGGTTCATCCCGGTTCATCCGAGCTGATGCACGGCTCGGCGCGCACCCACGGCTCCGTCGTCCCAGGGCTGGGCCAGACGAGCTTGTCACAGAACTGCCGGAACAACATCTCCGACGTCATTGCGAACCAAAGGGCTGGGGCAAGAACATCGTTCTCTCCCGTAAATTTGCAGCCCCTCTTCCGAGCGCGCGGAATGTCCGACTCTGAGTCTACGATTCCCTCCCGTCCCAAAAGGCCCAACCGCCACAAGAGCACACTGCTCAAGCACCTCGCCGTGCTCGTCATGGCGCTCGTGGTTGCCGCGTTGCTGCCGGTCTCGGCCATCGCGGAGGAAGCGCAGGCCAAGGTCGTGCGCGTGGGGCTGTTCGAGGACACCTACCACAAGGTCAACGACAAGGGCGAGCTCTACGGCTACGGCTACGAGTACCTCCAAAAAATCGCGAGCTACACCGGCTGGACCATCGAATACGTGGAGGCCGACTGGTACACCTGCTTCGACAAGCTCGAGAACGGCGAGATAGACATCCTTAACGGCATCTCCTACACCAGCGAGCGCGCCCAGCAGATGCTCTTCTCCGCCCTGCCCATGGCCGAGGAGCGCTACTTCCTCTACGGCGACTCGCGCGACCTCCAGATAGACCCGACCGACGCCAGCACGCTCAACGGCAAGACCGTCGGCGTGATGGAGGGCGCCGTCCCCGAGGACGTGCTCAACGAGTGGGAGGCCGACAACGGCGTCTCCACCACCCACACCGATATCACCACAGCGGAGGATGTTGTCGCCAACCTGGACGACGGCACCATGGACTGCTTCGTTTCGGTGGAGGAGAGCTGGGACGAGAGCTACGTGACGCCGCTGATCTACCTCGGCAGCTCGGACGCCTACTTTGCTATCAACCAAGACCGCGCCGACATAAAGTCCGAGCTGGACAGCGCGATGCGGCGCATCATCAACGACGATCCCTTCTACAACGACGAGCTCTACGAAAGCTACTTCTCCGCGCCCGCGGTGGCCGCCCTCAGCGACGAGGAGCGCAGCTGGATTGAGGCCCACGGCCCCATCCGCGTCGGCTTCATCATCGGCGACGTGAACATCGGCGAAGTCGACTCGGCCACCGGCGAGGTCAGCGGCGTCATCACCGACTACATCAGCTATGCGCGCAACTGCCTGGGCGGCGACGTGACCCTCGAGTTCGAACCCTGCGGCTACGACAACATGGAGGCCGAGCTTAAAGCCCTTGCCGCGGGCGAGATCGACATGATCTTCAAGGTGCCGCAAAACGAGCACTACGTTGACGAGTACGGCCTCTCGCTCTCCGACACCACGCTCGAGATTCCCTACAGCGCCGTGAGCCTGCCTGGGACCTTTGACCAAAACGGCGACGTCACGGTGGCGATTCCCACCGACAACTGGGTGAAGAAGTGGTACGTGGAGTCTTCCTACCCAAGCTGGGCCATCGTGGACTGCGACTCGGCGAGCGAGGCCGAGCAGATGGTGCGTAGCGGCCAGGCAAGCTGCTTCCTCACCAGGACCGGCACCTCCAGGCGCTACATGAAGGACAGCTCCCGCCAGGTGAACATGCTGCGCTCGAGCATCTCCACCTCGTTTGGCGTGCGCCGCGCCGACACGACGCTGCTCTCCATCCTCAACAAGACCATCAAGGCCATGCCGGCCGACCTGCTCGACAACGCGCTCACCACCTACGACAACGAGAGCGACAGCGTCACGCTCGCCGAGTTTGTGAAGGACAACCTCGCCGACGTCATCGTGGTGGCCTTGGCGCTCGCGCTCTCCTTCGCGGCCCTGCTCTTTGCGTGGCGCAAGACCAGGGCAGACGCCATCCGCCAACACCAGCTCGACGAGGCCTACCAGCGCGACCTCATGGACGCAAAGCAGGCCGCCGAGGTGGCCAACGCCACCAAGACCGACTTCTTGCGCCGCATGAGCCACGACATCCGCACGCCCATCAACGGCATCCGCGGCATGGTGCAGATCGCCGCCCACAACGCCGACGACCCGGCCAAGCTCAAGGACTGCAACGAGAAGATCTGGAAGGCCACCGACCACCTGCTCTCGCTGGTGAACGACGTGCTCGACATGAACAAGCTCGAAAGCGGCAAGTTCACCGTGCGCCACGAGCCCTTTGTGCTGAGCCAGGTGCTCGACGAGGCGAACGCCATCGCCGAGGCGCAGGCCGCCGAGCACGGCGTGACCTTCATCGTCCAGGACACGGGCGAGGTGGAGCACGACCATCTCATCGGCAACCCCATCTACCTGCAGCGCATCTTCACGAACTTCCTCAACAACGCCGTGAAGTACAACAAGCCGGGCGGCATCGTGCGCGCCTTTGGCAAGGAGCTCTCGTTTGACGGCAAGACCGCGACCTACGAGTTCGTGTGCGAGGACACCGGCATCGGCATGAGCGAGGAGTTCTTGGAGCACGCCTTCGAGGCCTTCACCCAGGAGGGCCAGAGCCAGGCCAGGACCACCTACAGCGGCACGGGCCTGGGGCTTTCCATCTCCAAGAGCCTCATCGAGCTCATGGGAGGAGAGGTAGAGCTTGCCTCAACGCTGGGCGAGGGCACGCGCGTGACCTTCCGCATCCCGTTCGAGGTCGACCCGGCGCCGGCGGTCGATGAGGACAAGCGCGACTACGGCAACGTGACCTTCGGCGGCGTGCGGGCGCTGCTCGTGGAGGACAACGACCTCAACGCCGAGATCGCCACCTTCATGCTCGAGCAGCACGGACTTGAGGTCACCTGGGTGGAGAACGGCCAGCTTGCGGTGGACGCCCTGGCCGAGCGCCCGGACAGCTACGACGTCGTCTTCATGGACGTGATGATGCCGGTGATGGACGGCCTCACCGCCACGCGTGAGATCCGCGGCAAGCTCGGCAGCGACGTGCCCATCTTTGCGATGACCGCCAACGCCTTCATCGACGACATCCAGGCGAGCCTCGACGCCGGCATGAACGAGCACCTCACCAAGCCCCTCCGCGAGAAGGACATCGTCCGCGCGCTGCTGAAGCACGTGGGGCAGTAGGCGGCAGCCTTCTCCTACTCGTGGCGCTCGAGGAAGTCCTCTACGGTGGCGTTGTATTCCTCCGTGCGCTCGAGGTGGACGCAGTGGGTGCCCTCGAGCAGGGCCCACTCGGCGCCGGGGATGCCGTCCACGATCTGCTTGGAGATGAGCGGCGTGGCCTCGTCGGCCGTGCCCGAGGTCACGAGCGTGGGGATGCAGATGTCGCCCAGCTTGTCCACGACGCTCCAGTGGCTCAGCTTGCCCGTGACCACAAACTCGCTCATGCCCTGCATGGTGTGGTAGACCTCGTCGCCCACCGGGTCAACGAAGGGCTTGCGCACGTTGTCGGGGCGCTCGGCCTCGGGAACGAGCGAGACGTGGCGGCGGTAGTACTCGGCGCTGGCCGCCTTGACCTCCTCGCGCTCGTAGTCACCGTCGACGTCGGCCTGGGCGAGGGCGGCCTCCATCTCTTTGGGCAGGTAGGAGCGCAGGCGGATGGCCTCGCGCAGCCACAGGTCCATGTCGGCCGGCGAGCTTGCCACCACCATCGAGGCCACACCGCTCGGGCGGTGCGTGGCGTACTGCAGGGCGAGCATGCCGCCCCAGCTCTGGCCCAGCAGGTGCACGTGCTCGAGGCCGAGATGGCGGCGCAGCTCGTGGAGCTCCTCCTCGAACAGCTCGGCGCTCCACATGTCGGGGTTGCTCGGCGTCTTGGAGTAGCCGCAGCCAATCTGGTCGTAGTAGATGACCTGGCGGTGGTACTTGCGGGCGAGCTCGTCGAGCGAGCGCAGGTACCAGTGGGTGTTGCCGGGCCCGCCGTGGATGGTGAGCAGCGGCAGGCGGCCGAGGTCGTTCTCGCCCACGATGCGGTACCACGTCTCGTAACCCTTGAAGGGCATGGTGCCCTCGACAACCTTGAGCTCGTCCATCATCCAACCTTTCGTCTCCCCCGCCGGCGCGCGGCAGGGCGATTTCCGTTCACCTTACAGGCAGTGCACTCCTCGCCCGGCCTCGGGCTCGTCAATGTAACGATGCGATTACATGCGGGCCCGTGCTGCGCTCCCCTCATTGCGAATACCTATATTCATACTAAACAATAGGGATTTAGGAGCAAGGCCGCAACGCTCGCACTCCCCGTGGCTCTCGACACCCGCAGCCCGCACCAGCTGCAGCCCGCAAGCCGTGACCCACAACGTCACGGCAAGCGCAGGCCGCAGGCAACACCAGCCACAAGGCGCGAGAACCACCGCAGACCGCGAGCAAACCCGTACGGCCGCTCCGCAACAGAAAGGAATCCCATGGACGCCTCAGCCGCCTTCAACCACG
The DNA here is from genome assembly GCA_963636635.1 of uncultured Bacteroidales bacterium. Classification (GTDB taxonomy): domain Bacteria; phylum Actinomycetota; class Coriobacteriia; order Coriobacteriales; family Atopobiaceae; genus Parolsenella. The sequence goes on along the minus strand of CAVHKV010000103.1, from coordinate 1,757 downwards.
CCGTCACCCGCCGTGCCGCCCTTGCCGGCAGCGCCGCCTCCGCCATCGCGGCCCTCGCCGCCTGCAAGAAGTCCGACTCCACCGATGCCGCGAGCGGCGAGGCGGCCAGCGGCGGCACCATCTCCTACCACATCGAGAGCCCCACGGGCATCGAGCCCTACACCCTCGAGGACGAGAACGCCGTGGCGGTGGCCTTCAACCTGTTCGACGCCCTTACCTACTACGACTTCAAGACCGGCGAGCTCACCGATCTGGTGGCCGAGAGCCACACCCACAACGACACCGACGACGTCTGGACCTTCAAGATCCGCAAGGGCACCAAGTTCCACGACGGCAGCGAGGTCACGGCCAAGAGCTTCCAGTACGCCTGGAACCGCCTGTGCAGCCCCAAGACCTCGGACAACCCCTCCAACGTCTCCTACCACCTCGCCATGGTGAAGGGCTACGAGGACGTCGCGAGCGGCGCCATCGACGAGCTTTCCGGCGTCACCTGCCCCGACGACTACACGCTGCAGGTGGAGCTCTCCCAGCCCTACGCCGACTTTGACTACGTCTGCTCGGCGGCGGTCCTCTCCCCCATCCCCGAGGGCGCGGGCGCCGGCGACTCCTACAAGGACTTCTCGCTCGCGCCGGTGGGCAACGGTCCCTTCAAGATGAAGGGCAAGTGGGAGGACGGCCAGTACGTGGACGTCGAACGCTTTGAGGACTACACCAACGGCGACCTGCCCAAGGTGGCCGGCGTGCACTTTGGCATCTACCGCGACTCTTCCACCGCCTACAAGGAGCTCGACGCCGGCAGCCTCGACTGCTCGCTCGTGCCCATCACGGCCACCAAGCAGGCCAAGGAGAACTACGGCGAGTCCGAGGACGGCTACACCGCCGAGCCCGGCAAGCAGTTCCTCGGCGGCACCATGCTCTACACGCAGTTCCTCGTCTTCAACATGAACGACGAGGTCATGAGCGACGTCCGCGTGAGGCGCGCGCTGTCTTTGGCCATCAATCGCCAGGCCATCTGCGACGCCATCTACGAGGGCTCGGCCAAGCCGGCAGACGACATCATCCCCGAGGCCATCGAGGGGCACACCGAGAGCGCCTGGGACTACGCCGCCTACGACCCCGACAAAGCCGCCGAGCTGCTCGACGAGGCGGGCTACCCGCTCGACGCCAACGGCAAGCGCAATCTCTCCTTCAAGTTCATGACCAACGCCGCCAACACGCAGGACGAGTACGACTCCATGGTGGCCGACTGGGTGAAGCTCGGCATCGACGCCACCATCGACAAGGTGGAGTACGCCAGCATGTACCAGAGCTACCTCGACGGCACCTTCTCGGTGGGCGCCCGCGCGTGGTACGCCGACTACCCCATCGCCGACAACTACCTCTACCCGATGTTCTTTAGCGGCCGCGACGACAACGTGAGCCACTTCTCCGACAGCAAGTTTGACGAGATGCTCACCGCCGCGCGCTCGGTGGCCGACCACGATGAGCGCGTGAAGGCCATGCAGGAGTGCGATGCCTACGTGGCGGACCTCGTGCCCTACGCGCCGCTCAACTATCGCGCACTTGCCCGCTGCGCCTCCAACAACGTCAAGACGCTCACGGTGACCCCGCAGATCCTGCCCCTGCTCGACGAGGCCGAGCTCAAGGGATAACGGCCCGGCGCAACAGGGCGCACCCCAGCTCAAACCGGCAAAGAAAGCCCCCGCTTCCATCCCAACGGAAGCGGGGGCTTTCCCTATGAAGAGACGCAGAGAGGG
>CAVHKV010000102.1:0-8361 GCA_963636635.1 uncultured Bacteroidales bacterium | reverse complement strand
GGTCTGCAGGCCCATGGCGGCGGTGATGGCCATCGGCAGGTTCATGCCGGCAAAGGCCACGGTGGAGCCAAGCAGGCCCTTCTCGGCGATGACGTTGAGGGCGTTGGTGAGCGGGGAGCCGCCCAGGATGTCGGCGAGAAGGACGACCTCGTCCTCGGGGCCGACGGGAGCGAGCGTGGCCTTGAGGTTCTCCACGTAGGTGTCGGCGCCCATGCCGTCCTCGAGGCTGGTGGACAGGACGTCCTCGCGCTCGCCCATGAGCATCCTGAGAACGCTGTGGAGTCCGGGGGCGAAGGTTCCGTGGCTGACAAGGACCAGATAGCGCATCGCAGGTTCCCTTCTCATGTGGGCGGCGCTTTGGGGGAAGGCCGCCCGGCCAAATTGCGATGCGATTGTTACTGGCAACTACTTTTTTGCCGTATGGATTGTTGCCAGTGGCAACAATTAGCCGGTCAACGGTAGTTGACAGCGGCAATCATTTTTCGGAATTAATCGAATTTTGAATTTTTTAGAGCGTCTACCTGCGGTTATATTGTTTTCCTCGCAAAGTAATCTGGTTTCCCCTAAAACGAAACTCACCGATTATTGTTTTCTCGCGTTTTGGGTTGGGCTATCGTTTTGCGCGTTGGGATCCAAGGACCGAAGGGGCCGAGCATGTATCTCGAAGAGCGCCAGGAAGCCATCACCGACCTTCTCAACGAATGCGGCCGCGTGAGCGTGCCGGCGCTTGCCAAGCGCTTCGCCGTCACCGAGGACTGCATCCGCAAGGACCTCAAGCAGCTCGCCGAGCGCGGCGTCTGCAAGCGCGTCTACGGCGGCGCCACCAAGATCGAGACCGTCCCCGAGCTCAACGTGGTGGACCGCATCGACCAGTTCGTCCCCGAGAAGCGCGTCATCGTCAAGAAGGCCCTGCGCCTGGTGGAGGACGAGATGACGGTCTTCCTCGACATCTCGACCTCGAGCCTCATGCTGGCCCAGCAGCTGGCCAAAAGCGAGCTCTCCTGCACCGTGGTCTCCACGATGGTGGGCGTGCTCACCGCCCTTGCGAAGAACCCCAAGATCACCGCGCTGTGCCCCGGCGGCACCCTGCGCCCCGGCCTCGACGGCTTTGTGGGCGTGCCCTGCGTGAAGGGCCTCGACAGCTACCGGTTCGACCTCGCCTTCATGGGCTGCTACGGCCTGGACGCCGATTCCGCCGAGATAACCACCCACACACCCGAGGACGGCATCGTGAAGGAGGCGGTGGTGGCGCGCGCCCGCAAGAACTATCTGCTTGCCGAGTCGCGCAAGCTGCACTCCTTCGGCAGCTACCGCTACGCGAGCTTTGACGACTTCGAGGCCCTCATCAGCGACGGCAAGGACGTGGAGGGCGCCGCCCAGGTCCGCCGCGCCGGCCTCGTGGTGATGTAGCGGGTTCGGGGAAAGGCGAGCGGCCATATCCGGAGTTCTAGAAGGGCGCTGGTTGGCTGAAATATGGGGGCGCCCGATCGGCGGCCCTTCGGGGCGCGCCGCAATCGTAGCCCCGCCTACGGGCCTTCGGCCCGGTGCGGCGGCTTCGACCACATCTCTGACTGTAATGGGTTGCCCCGCAGCCCGACGAGCAAGCCGTTCGCACCAGAGAAAGCCAGACGCCGCCTTTCAAACGTTTGCGCGAAGTGAAGCTAGCGGAAGCCCGGACCCGGCCTCCCCTATCGCCAGCTAGGCAAGCTGGCCATGTCCATCTATAGAGACAGCAAAGGGGCCGCACCTGATGGTACGGCCCCGTTTCGTTAGCTATGCAGCCTAGAGCTTGAAGAGGTAGCCTACGCCACGGACGGTGACGATGTGGTTTGCCACTTGCGGGCCCACCTTGGAGCGCACGCGACGGATGTGGACGTCAACCGTGCGGGTGCCGCCGCAGTACTCAAAGCCCCAGACGCGGTGGAGCAGCGTCTCGCGCGAGTAGGCGCGGGAGGGGTGCGTGGCCAAGAAGCTCAGCAGCGAGTACTCCATGAGCGTGAGGTCAACCGGCTTGTCGTCGATGTAAATCTGGTAGGTGGCCAGGTTGATGGTCATGTTGTCGATGACCACGATGTCGCTCGGGGCGTTCTCCTCGCCCGGCCAGAGCAGCTGGGTCATGCGGACCTCAAACTCGGCCTGGCCGGCGCCGGCCAGGATGAAGTCGTTGCGGCCCTGGACGGGCATGCGCAGGCTGCCGAGCTTGTCCTCGTCCACGACAATGAGCTGCGGGATGCAGCCGTTCTCGGCCGAGTAGGAGGCGACGCGGGCGATGAGGTCGTCCGTGACGCCGGCGACGTCGAGCGTGACGAGGCCAAAGTCGTTGCCGCTCGCAATGGCCTGGTCAAAGGTATCGGGCGTGGCAAGCAGAACGGAGATGTCGAGCTCGTGGGAGAGCTCGCGCATGCGGTCGTGAAGACGCGTGGTACGCGATATGAGAAGGACCTTCTTGTGATGCATGGGGTGCCTCTCGTGACTGAGTGCGTTGGCTTTAAACAGCTAGTTTACATTTTAAAGAGGATAGCATGCACGGGGCGCACATGTTGCCTCCCACCTCACAGTTAACATTCAGGCTTGGGCGGCGCAACGCTCCCGTAACGCCACGGAACCCTCGCGGCCCCCAACCTGAAGCCAGCGTGCGCCCGTTTGGAAGCCAGCTTGCTCCCAGCCGGAAGCCCGTCTGTAACTAAGCCCTACACCCCGGCGATGTCTCCGAGGAAGGCTCGGGTGCGCTCGTGCTGCGGGTGGTCAAAGACCTGCTCGGGCGTGCCCTGCTCCACGATGTGGCCGCCGGCCATGAAGACCACGCGGTCGGCCACCTCGCGCGCAAAGCCCATCTCGTGGGTCACCACGATCATGGTCATGCCGTCCTTGGCCAGGTCTCGCATGACGCCCAAGACGTCGCGCACGAGCTCGGGGTCGAGCGCCGAGGTCGCCTCGTCAAAGAGCATGACGTGCGGGTTCATGGCGAGCGCGCGAGCGATGGCCACGCGCTGCTGCTGGCCGCCGGAGAGCTGGCTGGGCATGTAGTCGATGCGGTCTGCCAGGCCAACCTTGGTGAGCTCTTCGATGGCGACCTTCTCGGCCTCCTCGGCGGAGCGCTTGAGGACCTTCTGCTGGGCAATCATCACGTTCTTCTTCACGCTGAGGTGCGGGAAGAGGTTGAACTGCTGAAACACCATGCCCAGGTGCGTGCGCACGGCGTTGATGTCCACGCCCTTGGCCGTGATCTCGGTGCCCTCAACCGTGATGGTGCCGCTCGTGGGGGTCTCGAGCAAATTGACGCAGCGCAGCATGGTGGACTTGCCGGAGCCGGAGGGCCCCAGCACCACGACCACCTCGCCGCGGTGGACGTCGAGGTCGATGCCCTTGAGGATGACCGTCTCGCCGTCATAGGTCTTGTGCAGGTCGCGGATTTGGACGACGACCTCGTCTGATACGTGCTTCTCGCTCATGGGGTGCTCCTATGCGATGTGGTCGCCGTCGATGATGCCGGCCGGGTTCTGCTTGCCCTTGCGGCGCTTGCCCTTGGCGGTGCCGAGCATGCGCTCCTCGAGCTTGCCCACGACGCGGGCCAGCGGCAGGGTCACCACGAGGTAGAACACGGCCGCGACGATGTAGGGCGTGATGGAGCCGGTGTTGGCCACGATGGTCTTGGAGTACATGACGACCTCCATGACGCCCACGGCGGCCAGAAGCGAGGTGTCCTTGTACAGCAGGATGAACTCGCTGGTCATGGTGGGCAGGACGTTGCGGAAGGTCTGCGGGATGATGATGTAGACCATCGTCTGCGTGGCGCTCATGCCCAGTGAGCGGGCCGCCTCGTTCTGTCCCTTGTTGATGGACTGGATGCCCGCGCGGAAGATCTCGCACAGGTAGGCGGCCGAGTTCATGGCAAGTACGCACACGCCGAGCGGGTAGCTCGGGATCTGCACGCCGGCGAGCGGCAGGCCAAAGAAGGCAATGTAGATCTGCAGGAAGGCCGGCGTGCCGCGGATGATGTTCACGTAGAAGCTCGCGATGCCGCGCAGCACGCGGAGCTTGGAGATGCGCATGAGGGAGAGCGCAAAGCCAAAGGGAATGGCCAGCGGGAAGGCCACGAGCACGATGGCGAGCGCCATGAGGAAGCCCTGGAAGACCGAGGGGATGCTCTGCACGAGGATAGGCGGATTGAGGAAGAGGCGCAGGAAGGTGTTCTCGTTCCACCTCTGCACCCATTCCTGCTCCTTGAGCCAGCTGGCCGCGGAATCCCAGGCCGAGACGCTCGTTACGCTGATGGCGGGGATGGAGCCAATCTCATGCTCGGAACCGTCGGCCAGGGTGTAAGTGCCCGTGAGCTGCTCGTCTCCGCCGGTGATGGGAAAGACCACCTTGTAGATCTCGAGGCGGATGTAGGAGCCGGCCGGCGCGCCCTGGGCCAACGTGAAGGTCACGGTCTGGCCGTCCTGGGTGACCAGGGCCTCGGGACGGTCGCGGTCCATGAGGTCTTCGCCCGAGAGCAGCGTGATGCGCGCGCTGTCGGTGGAGAAGCTCGTGCCTTCCGGCAGGGTGAGCGATATGCCGTCGACCGACTCGTCGGCGCCGGCCTGGCCCTCCCAGGTGATGCGCGTCTCCGAGCCGCCGTTGACGTCGCTCGTGCCGTTGCCGTTGGGCTTGGCGGTGCACTTGGCCGTCTCGAGCGCGAGCGCCGGGCGGGCGGTGACGACGCCGAAGGAGAGGGCGAGCGCCATGGCGGCAAAGGCCACCTTGAGGGCCCGCCAGCGGCCGGCCTTATGAGTTGCAAGTTGCTCGTGCATACGCATCCCGTCTTTCGCGGCGGCGCCGGCATGCAGGGTGCCGGCGCCGCACAAATGAGGGGCGCCCCTTCGCCGGTTGCGGCAAAAGGGGCGCCCGAACGTTTCTGCTACAGGTTAGCCGAAGTACTTGTTCACGATGTCGTCGAGCGAGCCGTCCTGGGTGAGCTCGTCGAGGACGGAGTTCACGGCGTCGAGCAGGCCGGTGTTGTCCTTGTTGACGGCGATGCCGTACTCCTCGCCAGTGGCGATCTCCTTGACGACCTGGGCATCGGTGTAGGACTCCTGCACCATCTTGGCGCCCACGGCCTTGTTGGTCACCACGGCCACGGCCTGGCCGGCCTGCATGGCGGCGAAGCAATCCGTGGCGGTGCCGTAGGACTGTGTGGAGGCGTTGGGGAAGTTCTCCTGGGCGTAGGACTCACCGGTGGTGCCGGACTGCGTGGCGATGACGACGCCGTCCTGGTTGAGGGCGTCGGCGTAGGTGTCAGCCGTCACGTCGGCGTTGTCCTTCATGGCAACGACGGCAAGGTCGTCGATGTAGTAGGAGTCGGAGAAGTCCACCTGCTCGGCGCGGTCGGGCTCGATGGTGATGCCGGACATGCCGAGGTCGGCCTGGGCACCGGCGGCAATGGCTGGGATGATGGCGTCGAACTGTAGGTTCTTGAACTCGACCTCGAGGCCGAGCTTCTCGGCCAGGGCGCGGGCGAGGTCCATGTCGAGGCCGACGTACTCGTCGTTCTCGAGGTTCTCGAACGGCGGGAAGTCAGGCGAGGTGGCCACCGTGAGCTTGCCCTCTGTGACGAGGGTGTAGCTGCCGTCGGACGAGCTGCTCGCGGCGGCAGTGGAGGCGGCGCTGCTGGAGTTGGAGCCGCCGCAGCCGGCCAGGGCCGCCATGGCGGCCATCGCGGTGCCGCCGAGGACGAACTCGCGCCTGTTCATGTTCTTCATGGGAATCCCCTTCCGCGCAGCCCGCTCGGGGCGGGCTGAAATTAGTGTACACACGGGATTGTAGTCACCTGCCCGCATTAATTCCAGATGATATTCAGGATTTTGCATATTGAAACAGGCGGCATGCAAAAGGGACGCACCGTTTCCAGCGCGTCCCTCGCAGGCTTGCCTTGTTGGCTAGAAGCCGCCGTAGTAGTGGCGCAGCTCCCAGTCGGTGACGGTGCGGGAGTAGTCCTCCCACTCCGCGCGCTTCTCGCGAAGCAGGTAGTCGTAGATGTGGTCGCCCAGGGTCTCGCGCATGAGCTCGGAACCCTCAAAGGCCTCGATGGCCTCGCCCAGGTCGCGCGGCAGGCGCGTGGCGCCGGAGGCGGCCAGCTCGCTGAACGGCACGTTGGACTCGGCCGGCAGCGGCAGCTCCTCGGCGATGCCCCTCATGCCCGCGGCCAGGGTGACGGCCAGGGTGAGGTAGGGGTTGCAGGTGGGGTCGGGGCTGCGCAGCTCAATGCGGCGCGAGAGCTCCTTGCCCGGCTTGTAGGTGGGGATGCGCACGAAGGCCGAGCGGTTCCTGGAACCCCAGGTGGCGTAGCACGGAACCTCGCCGTTGGGCACGAGGCGCTTGTAGGAGTTCACCGTGGGGTTGGTGACCAGCGCGTACTCGGGCGCGTACTTGAGCAGGCCGGCGATGTAGTGCTGGGCCGTCTCGGAGAGGTGATGGATGGCGCCGTCGCCCTTGGCCCAGAAGAGATTGTTGCCGTCGTGGTCGAACAGCGACTGGGAGAGGAACATGGCCGAGCCGGAGATGCCCGAGATGGGCTTGGGCATGAAGGAGGCGAACATGTTGTGCGAGAAGGCCGTCTGCTTGATGACGAGGCGAGCGGTCATGATGTTGTCGGCGCAGGTCACGGCCTCGGCGTAGCGCAGCGAGACGCCGTTTTGCGAGGGGGCGTCGGCGTGGTAGGAGTACTCCACCGGCACCGACATCTGCTCGAGGGCCAGCGTGAGGTCGCGGCGGATGTCTCGGGCGGAGTCCTCGGGCGTGAGGTCAAAGTAGCCGGCGTTGTCCAGCGGCACGGGCACGGCCGAGCCGGAGGCCACCGTGGTGTCCTCCTTGAAGTAGAAGAACTCCAGCTCGGGGCTCACGTTGAGGACGTAGCCCTGCTTGTCGGCGGCGCGGAACTGCTTGAGCAGGCAGGCGCGCGGGTCGCCCTCGAAGGGCTCGCGCTGCGGCGTCTTGATGTTGCAGAAGATGCGGGCCACGCCGCTCTCGGTGGGGCGCCAGGGCAGGACCTGGAAGGTGCTGGCCTCCGGGAAGGCGAGCATGTCGGACTCCTCGAGGGTGGCAAAGCCGTCGACGGCCGAGCCGTCAAAGCCGATGCCCTCCTCAAAGGCCTCCTCGAGGTCCTCGGGCGAGATGGCGAAGGACTTGAGGTTGCCGAGCACGTCGGTGAACCACAGACGCACGAAACGGATGTCGCGCTCCTCGACGGAACGCAGGACGAAGTCGATGTTCTGCTCGTTGGTCATCGAGCTACCTCGCAAACAGACGGGTTTGAACCTGGGTGCCAGGCAGCGTAGGCCCAGCATATTTGAGACACTTTTGCATAAAGTTGTTACGGAGCTGTTTCTACCGCCATGGCCGCCTGCGAACGTACCCCATTTCCACGCAAGCGGGGCGGGTGGCGTGAGCGCGGACAGATTGTGGGCGGGCGGATTGCCTCGGCTGGGTTTGCGAACGCCCGGCAGTTACATAGAGGATACTGGGCGGTTTTGCTCAACTATGTGCAGCTCAAACGGGTCAGACGGATTGCAGCGCAGCAAGAGGGGCATCAAGGGAAACAGGCGGCAAAACCGTACGTGGCCAAATGGCCGGCGCGGGGAGTGGGCTACATAACCACGCGCAGGAAAAGTCGGCGCGAGCGCGGACGAACCCCACTCCTACGCAAGCCGGGCGAACTACTTACCGGCACCCTTCTCGGCCTGGTAACGCTTGACGGCGGCGGAGGCGTCGGCCATGAGCTTGGCGCTCTCCTTGCACTTGCCGCCGTGGGCGGCGTTGCAAGAGCCGCCGGAGGCGCAATCGGCGCACTCCCCCTTCTTGGTGGAGCTTACGAGCGAACGAACGCAAAGCGCAAAGAGGACAAGCACAACGAGCACGACAACGACGTCTATAAGGCTCATGACGTGCTCCTTTCTGCTAGCATGACGAATGGTTGACGGGGTGGGGCACCCCAAAAGTTGACCGAAGTAAACTATAGGTATCAGGGTTGTCGGGCGCAAGGAGCGCCCAAGGCTAACAAGGAGGCCACATGAGCGACACCATGAAGCTCGTCATCATCCGCCACGGTGAGTCCGAGTGGAACAAGCTCAACCTGTTCACCGGCTGGACCGACGTCGAGCTGTCCGAGACGGGCGAGAAGGAGGCTGCCGCCGGCGGCCGCGCCCTCAAGGAGGCCGGCTTCGACTTCGACATCTGCTACACCTCTCGCCTCAAGCGCGCCATCCACACGCTGAACTTCGTGCTCAAGGAGATGGACCGCGAGTGGCTGCCCGTCGTCAAAAGCTGGAAGCTCAACGAGCGCCACTACGGCGCCCTGCAGGGCCTCAACAAGGCCGACGCCGC
>CAVHKV010000101.1:0-8462 GCA_963636635.1 uncultured Bacteroidales bacterium | reverse complement strand
CTTCTACCTTCAGCGATTCCGTGGCGAGCGGGGCCGTCGCCGCATCCAAGACCATGAAGGACGCAGGCTCGCTGGTGTATTCCATCGGCATATTTAGCGGCGCCGACCCTTCGGCCGAACCTACCGGCAGCGGCGTCTCCAACGAGAACAAGTTCATGCACGCTGTGTCGAGCAACTACCCGAATGCTACGTATAAAGAGACCAGCTCGGGACGGGGCTCTTCGTACACCTGGTCCTTCGGGGACCGAGCCAAGGGCAGCGACGGCAATGACGCCACGTACTACAAGAGCGCCACGAACGCCGAGGACCTCAAGAAGATCTTCGAGGACATCTCGCGCGAGATCGTCAAGACGTCGGGCTACCCAACGCAGACCACCGATGGCGCTGAGTCGACCACGGGCTACATCACCTTTGAGGACCAGCTGGGCGACTACATGGAGGTCAGCGACCTGTCCACGCTCGTCTACAACGGCACGACCTACACGTGCGGTCGCAAGACCACCGAGGATAACGTCGACACCTATAGCTTCAGCGGCACGGTTACCTCCGGCGCCAAGGACGCGAACCTGAGCGACCTGATTGTTAGGGTGACGCGCTCCACCAACCTCGCCACGGGCGACAAGGTGGAGGTGAAGGTTCCGGCAACGCTTATCCCGCTGCGCCACTTCAGCATCGACCTTTCCAAGGACACTATGAGCGTTGACGAGACCAAGCCCATCTCGGTCTTCTACTCCTCAAAGCTCAAGTCTGGCGTGACCACCCTCATGGCCAACCCGGACGCCACCATGAAGGCCTATATGGCCGCGAACACTGACGAGAACGGCAACGTGAAGTTCTACGCCAACAAGTGGGGCGGCGACGAGGCCCTCGGTGACGTGACGGCCGAGTTCAACCCTGCCGAGGCCAACAGCTACTACTACTTCACGCAGGACACGCCCATCTACTCGGATGAGGACTGCACGGTGCGCGCCGCGAGCATCGATGCCGGCGAGACGTATTACTACAAGCACGAGTACTACAAAAACGAGGGGGGCAAGCCCGTGCTCACGAGCGACACCCATCCCTTCCCTGGCGACAAGGCCTCAGCTTTCGCGGGGGCAATCGACAAGGACGACAACGGCTACTACTTCAAGTCGGGAACCGCGCGCCTTGTGTACATCAACGAGCTGCATAGCGAGAAGAAGGAGAACACCACCCGTACGGCCTCTGACGTACTGAACCCCAAGTGGAACAGCGAGACTTCCGTGAGCGAGGCGACCACGGTTACCTCGTACCTGGGCAACAACGGCCTGCTCGCCATTGGCAACGCCACGTACAGCATGGCGAACGCCGGCCTGAGCAAGGTGCTTGAGGGCCGCGGCTGGCTGGATTCCGACAGATTCACCTTCAAGCTCAGCGCCAAGACCGAGGGCGCGCCGATGCCCAGGGACGCGACCGGCAACACCGTGACCTCGGTCACGGTGACCAAGGCCAACGTTGGCGCCGACGGCAAGGCCGCCATCAACTTTGGGACCATGACCTACACCTGGGACATGGTGGCCGGCGAGCCCAACAAGACCAAGACCTACGAGTACGAGGTAAGCGAGGTTAAGGGCGATATTGCGGGCATCACCTACGACACCCACACGGCCACCATCAAGGTGACCGTGAAGGACGACGGCTCGGGCAACCTCACCGCGACGGCCTCCATCTCCGGCGAGGCGTTCACGAACTCCTACAGCTCCAGCCTGGACTACACGGCCAAGGGCGGCCTCAAGGTGGCCAAGACCCTTGTCGGCCGCGACATGGCGAATGGCCAGTTCTCCATCTGCGTGAAGCCTAAGGACGCCGCCTCCGCCGAGGCGCTTGGCATCTCGGCGGACGGCGAGACGCTTTCCGTCCCCGCCGCCACCGACGGAACCCAGGCTACGGTGGACGCGCTGGGCGGCCGCACGGTGACCTTCACCCAGGACGATGCTAGCAAGAAGTACACCTATGAGGTCTATGAGGTAGGCGAGGCCCCCGCTGGCTACACCTACGACACGGCCAAGCGCACGGTGACCATTTCTGTGGAGGACAGCCCTTCCGTGGCGGCGCTGACGGTCACCACCAAGGTGAGTGGCGGCCCCGAGGGCGAGAAGACCTACGCGTACACGGCCGACGGCATGTCGGATGTCGCCGTGGTGCCCTTCTCCAACAGCTACTCGGCCTCCACCGACGTTGACGGTGGCACGGCCGTGCAGCTGAGCGGCAGCAAGACCCTGAGCGGCCGTAACATGGTTGCCGGCGAGTTCTCCTTTGGCGTGCGCCTGAAGAACACCGAGGTGGACGTGCTGAAGGCCACGAACACGGCCGACGGCTCCATCAACTTTGGCAGGCTGAGCTACACCACAAGCTCCCTGGCAGACCTCGTGAGCGGTCGTGCCGCCACCAAGGGCACGACTGACGACGGCAAGCCCAAGTGGACCATCGGCTACGTGGCCTACGAGAAGACCGATGGCCTGGCCGAGAAGGGCATCACCGCGCAGACGAGCCCCATCTCCTTCACGGTGACGGTGGTGGACAACGGCAACGGCACGCTTGCGGCCACGGCAAACCTGCCCACCGGCGGCCTTGCGTTCGCCAATCAGTACGCCACGGGCGACCCGGTCTCTGTGGGCGTCTCCGGCGTGAAGGTGCTGAGCCACGCCGCGGGCCTGACCCCTGCGGACATCACGGACAAGTTCAACTTCACCATCAGCTCCAACGACTCCGCCGCGCCCCTGCCCGAAAAATCGACGGTCACCAACGACGCCAAGGGCAACGTAAGCTTTGGCAACATCACCTTCACGCTCGACGACCTCAACCGCGCGCTCAACCCCACGACCGACGACGCCTCTGGCGCGGGCGACGAACAGGCCAACCCCACGAGCGAGAACGGCAGCGGCGAGGTTGGTGAGGCTAACGGCAGCGGCGAGGCTGGCGAGAGCGGCGAGGCCAGCGGTGGCAGCGAGAGCGGCGAGGCCGGCGTGGCCGGGGACGAGGACTGCCAGGGCGCCAACCTCCTGAGCGACGGCTCCGCGCAGGGCGGCGGCGAGGATTCTGGCCAGGTGGCCGGTCTCGCGAGCAACGGCGCTGCTAGCAACGGCGCTGCGATCAACGGTGCTGAGAGCAACAACGGCGCCCAAATCTCTACCGCCGGCTTTAGGGTTGCGAAGGCCGCGGCGGCCTCTCGCTCCTACACCTTCGTCTACACCGTGACCGAGAGTGGCTCGGTTCCCGGCGTCACCAATGACACCTCGAGCAAGACCGTCTCCATCAAGCTCACCGATGACGGCGAGGGCAAGCTCACGGCCGAGCTCCTTGGCAAGGCCGGCGAACCCACCTTCACGTTCACCAACACCTACTCCGTGACGCCCACCGACTCCAGCGTGACCGGCCAGATCGACGTCACCAAGACCCTGACCGGCCGCAGCATGGCCGAGGGCGAGTTCAGCTTCGAGCTGCTCGAGGGCGAGAACGTGGTGGCCACGGGCACCAACGACGCCAACGGCAAGGTGGCCTTTGGTTCAGTCAGCTACTCCGAGCCCGGTGTCCACCACTACACGGTGCGCGAGGTGAACGGCGGCACATCGCAGGCCGGCGTCACCTACGACGGCGCCACCTACCAGGTTGTCACCACGGTCTCCGACAACGGCCAGGGCGGCCTGAGCGTGGAGCACAAGGTGGTGGGGGACAAGCCCATCTCGTTTGCCAACACCTACGAGGCCAAGCCGACCTCCATCGTTATCGGCGTCTCCAAGACGCTCACGGGCGCCACGCTCAAGGAGGGGCAGTTCAGCTTCAAGCTCGTGGGCGGCGGCATCGAACTCACGGCCAAGAACAAGGCCGACGGCACGGTGAGCTTCCCGACCATCCCCTTTGAGCAGGCGGGGACCTACACCTTTGAGCTGAGCGAGGTAAACGACGGCCAGGCCAACGTCACCTACGACACCTCCAGCTACACCGTGAAGGTCGTGGTGTCCGACGACGGCCAGGGCAACCTGGTGGCCAAACTCTCCGACGATACCTCCGGCGCGCTGACCTTTGCCAACGTCTACACCGAGCCCGCGCCCGAGCCTGAGCCAACGCCGGACACGGACAACACGCCCGGTGACGACGGCTCCAAGAAGAGCAAGAAGGCCGTGCCCCAGACGGGCGACACCACGGCTCCCATGGCCGGCATCCTCGCCGCAACCGCCGGCCTCCTGTTCGTGGGCGCTAAGCTGAGGGCCGCACGCAAGTAGATCCACCCCGCCGCCCGCGGCGCGGACTCACCGTACGAACGGCTCCACTCCACCGTTCGTGACGGGTAGCCGCAGGCGGCACACCGAAAGGGCCTGGCGCTCCTCCCCCGACGGCGCCAGGCCCTTTATTTGTGTGCGTGCGGCTGGGCGCGTGCGCGCTCGCCGAGTTGCGGCCATCTGGGTCGCGCGTTCCAGAGTCTGCCCCATTTCCATTGGCAGGGCTGTGGATGTTCTCGCCTCTATGCCCGCGGGGCTCTCGCGGACGAAGCGAATCGGGCCACCCCGTGCCGCTAACCATCACGGCCGGGCCACGCTTGCCCCTTAGTGGCCTACACTAGCTAGAGCCGGTTGGAAGCGACGTGCGAATGGGGGAGAAGCGGTGGCCAAGCCGATTGCGTGGGCAAAGCAGGCCCTGGTGGCGCTGCTGCTAATAGTCGCCGTCTCGTGCGCGGGCTTCCTCATCTGGTGCTCCGACTACTACCACGCCGACGAGGTGGCCGAACAGGTCGTGGCCACCCAGGCCGAGACCAACGGCTCCCTCATCGCCTTTGGGAACCCGCAATCCGAGTACGGCCTGGTCTTCTACCCAGGGGCCAAGGTGCAGCCCGAGGCCTATGCGCCCCTGGCCGCCAAGCTGGCCGAGCGCGGCGTGTTCTGCGTGCTGGTGAAGATGCCGCTCAACATCGCGCTCTTCGCGCCAGACATTGCCAGCCAAGCCATGGCGGCCTATCCCGGCGTGAGTCACTGGTGGGTGGGCGGCCACTCCCTCGGCGGCTACGTGGCCTCTGGCTTTGCCGAGAGGAACGAGGACGAGGTCGACGGCGTGGCGCTCTTTGCCGCCTACGGCGGCGACGACCTCGGCACCTCCGGCCTGGCCGTTGACCTCATCTACGGGACGAACGACGGCGTCATCAACCAAGACGCGCTGGCGAGGTGCGCGGCGTCCCTCACCGCGGAGGAGGTCCACGCCATCGAGGGCGCAAACCACGCCGGCTTTGGCAACTACGGTACGCACGCAGGCGACGGGCAGGCCACCATCTCGGCAGACGAGCAGCAAGAGCTCGCCGCCAACGCCATCGTTGCGGCCATCATGAGCCGTAGCTGACGGCTCGGGCGGCTAGTCGGCGATCGCTTGCTTGGTTTGCCGCTGGCCTGCTCCCGGACGCTCGCCATCCACGTGCCACGGCGCCCGAGTGTCATGCCCGCGCGTTCGTTGTCCGCGACCCCGCTATCCACGTGCCACGGGCCCCACGCCATGACCGCGCGGCCATCCCGCCAAGCATGCGCCGCGACCCGCGCTCGCCATCGCGCCTAGTCACGCAAACGTAACCCCTTCTGCACATCGCCCGCGGCCGATTGGCTATGCTATTCACTTGGCTTTTTGCATTGCGAGAACAGAGGGATTCATGAGAAGAAGCGTGTTTCTGGGTCGCGCCCGCTCGGTTTTGGCGGCGTTGCTTGTGGCGTCGGCGCTGCTTGCGGCCGCATTGCCGCGCCCGGCCCTGGCAGACGAGCATGAGAAGGTCACCTGCCTCACCGGCAAGACGGCCGGCGTCATGGCCGGCACCCCGCAGGACGAGGTGGCCCTCTCGGCCGCCGACGGGGTGGAGGTCCAGTACTTCAACTCCATGACGGACCTCGTGCTGGCCCTGCAGTCCCACAAGATCGACTTCTTCGTGCTCTCCTCGGTGAACTACTACTCCATCGCCGAGGACTACCCCGAGCTGGGCTACATCGACCAGAGCCTCCAGACCTACGACGTGGGCACCATCTTCCCGCCAAACGAGAAGGGCGAGGCCTTGCGCGCGCAGTTCAACGAGTACGTGGCCACCATCACCGAGTCCGGCGAGCTCACGCGCCTGCAGGACTATTGGCTCATGCCCAACGAGTGGGAGAACTTCAGCATCCCGGCCACGGGCGAGAACGGCACCCTGCACATGGCCACGTCCAACACGCTCAAGCCCTTCTCCATGGAGCTGAACGGGCAGAACGCTGGCTTTGACATCGCCGTGGTCGCCGGCTTCTGCGAGGCCTACGGCTATGGCCTGCAGATTGACAACGTCGAGTTCTCCGGAGCCCTTACCGGCATCAGCACCGGCATGTACGACCTCGCCGCCGGCCAGATTTCCTGGACCGAGGAGCGCTCCCAGAGCGTGCTGTTCTCGGACTTCTACTACACGCAGCAGATCGTGCCCATCGTGCGCGCCGAGGACTTCCCGGACGAGGGCGTCGTCACCGCCGCGGACTCCGCCAGCCCCTCGGCTAGCGCCGCCAGCTCGGCTGCCTCGGCCGCGTCCGGCTCCACGTCCGGCGCCGCGAGCTCCTCCCAGTCTGGCGACAAGAGCCTGCTCACGAGCATCCGCCGCACCCTCGTGGACCAGGACCGTTGGAAGAGCGTCCTTGCGGGCCTGGGCACCACCCTCGTCATCACGCTCGCCGGCTTTGTGCTGGCAAACGTCCTGGGCGCGCTGCTGTGCGCGGCGGCGCTCTCCGGCAGCCGGGCCGCGAGGGCCGTCTCGCGCGGGTACTGCGGCCTCATGCAGGGCATTCCCATCGTGGTGGTGCTCATGGTGCTCTACTACGTGGTGCTCGCGGGCGCCAAGCTCAACAACGTGCTCGTGGCCTCGCTCGGCTTTGGCCTGGTCTTCGCCGCCAACATGGCGCAGCTCTTCGAGGGCGGCATCAGCGGCGTGGAGGCCGGCCAGTGGGAGGCCGCGCTTGCCTCGGGCCTCACCAAGCACCAGGCGTTCTACGGCATCATCCTGCCGCAGGCGGCGCGCACCTCGCTGCCCGGCTACTTCTCCAACCTCATCAGCCTCATGAAGGGCACGGCCGTGGTGGGCTACATCGCCGTGGCCGACCTCACCCGCGCAGGCGACGTCATCCGCAGCTCCACCTATGAGGCGTTCGTGCCCATCATCACCGTCGCCCTCATCTACCTCGCCATCACCTGCCTGATGCTCGCGCTCATGTCGCTCGTCAGGCGCCTGCTCACCAAACCGCTCGCCAGAAAGGCAGGTGGCCGCGCATGATCAAGATCGAGCATCTCTCCAAGAGCTACGAGAACGCCACGCCGCTCAAGGACATCAACACCACCATCAACAAGGGCGACGTCATCGCCATCATCGGGCCTTCCGGCACGGGCAAGTCCACGCTGCTGCGCTGCATGAACCGGCTGGAGGAGCCCACCTCGGGCAAGGTCATATTTGACGGGCAGGACCTGGGCGCGCCCGGCTGCGACCTGGCCGCCGTGCGCCGCAAGATGGGCATGGTGTTCCAGAGCTTCAACCTCTACCACCACATGAGCGTCATCGAGAACATCACCTACGCGCCCATGAAGACGCTGGGGCTCTCTCGCGAGGAGGCGGAGGAGCGCGCCATGCGCCTGCTGCGCGCGGTGGGCCTGGCCGACAAGGCCGACAGCATGCCCGACGACCTCTCCGGCGGCCAGAAGCAGCGCGTGGCCATCGTGCGGACGCTTGCCATGGAGCCCGAGGTCATCCTGTTCGACGAGCCCACGAGCGCCCTTGACCCCACCATGGTGGGCGAGGTGCTGGCCGTCATCAAGAAGCTCGCGCAGGACGGCATGACCATGCTCATCGTCACGCACGAGATGCGCTTTGCCAAGAACGTCTCGAACCGCGTCTTCTACCTGGACCAGGGCATCATCTACGAGGACGGCACGCCCGAGCAGATCTTTGAGAACCCCCAGGGCGAGCGCACCCGCCGCTTCATCAACCAGCTTGACGGCATCTGGAAGACCTTTGCGGTGGACACCTTCGACTACCTGGGCTTCCTCACCGAGATTCGCGAGTTTGCGGTGAAGAAGCTCTTCGCGCCGGTGTACGTGAACCGCATCGAGACGGTCATCGAGGAGATTTACCTGCAGACCATCCTGCCGGTGCTGCCCAAGGGCGCGAGCCTGGAGTTTTCGCTGGAGCATTCCGACAAGCTGGCCGCCTGCGACATCTCCTTTGCGTGGAAGGGCGAGGAGCTGAATCCCCTCGGCAACATGGGCGACCTCTCCCGCAAGCTCGCAAGCTACGCCGCCGAGAACATCGCCTACACCTACGAGAACGGCGCCAACGTCGTCCGCGTCCACGTGCGGGAGTAGGGGAGCACCCGGATGCCATTGCGGGATTGGCATCCGGGTGCGACGTTTCCAACCATGCAAGTTTTCGCGAGCTGCGGTGGGGGCGCGGGGAGGCTAGGGGACAC
>CAVHKV010000100.1:0-8523 GCA_963636635.1 uncultured Bacteroidales bacterium | reverse complement strand
ATGTGGCTCTTGAAAGCCTTGGCGCGCATGATCTTGCCGGTGCCGGTCTTGCGGAAACGCTTGGCGGTACCCTTGTGCGTCTTCATCTTAGGCATGCTAGTTCTCCTTCGTATCCTTCTCGTCTGCCTCGGTGGCCTTCTCGTCAAAGGCTCCCTTGATCGGCGCGACGAGCATGTGCATGTTGCGGCCTTCCATCTTGGGCTGGCTCTCCACCGTGGCGTAGGGCTTGAGGTCCTCTGCCAGGCGCTCGAGCACGTTGAGGCCCTGTTCGGGGTGGGCCATCTCGCGACCACGGAACATGATGGTCACCTTGACGCGCGCGCCCTTCTTGAGGAAGCGCATGACGTGACCCTTCTTGGTCTCGTAGTCACCGGTGTCGATCTTGGGACGGAACTTCATCTCCTTGATCTCGACCTTGGCCTGGTTCTTGCGAGCCTGCTTGGCCTTAATCGCCTGCTCGTACTTGTACTTGCCGTAGTCCATGACCTTGCAGACGGGCGGCTCGGCGTTGGGGGCAATCTCGACGAGGTCGAGGCCCTGCTCCGAGGCGATGCGCTGCGCGTCGCGAACGCCGAACAGGCCCAGCTGGGAGCCATCGACGCCGATGAGGCGGCAGGAGCGAGCGGTGATTTCCCCGTTAATGCGGGGACCATCGGATTTGGCTATCTTACACACCTTCCCTTCCTTGCGGTGCACCCCTCTTGGGTGCCTCGCCGCTGTTACGGCTTGGCCCTCCCGGGCGCCACCGCACGAAAAACCGGAGCTACGCACATACGCAGCTCCGGCAAGATTCAGGTTGCATCACCCGAGGTGGGTGGCGTGTTCCGTTGTCCAACCAGACAGCTGCCCATAGGCGCCGTTCAGGTGGGGCCGCGCGTTGGCAGCCCGCTTGAGGGTGAGGCCTTGCGGCCACACGAGTTGTTAGTTTGCCACACAACGCCCGCCCATGCAAGCGCGAGCTTTGGCTTCTTCACAACCTTTGCCATACTACACTAACTGGCAATGACTTGAGCTACGGCGCACCATGCCGGGTCTTGGCGCGTTGGCAGGCAAAGACTCTGACGAGCCGGTCTCGTGCGGACACGCTGAGGCTGAAGTAAGCTACGACACTCCATGGCAGCCGCTGGGCACGTCGGACGCCTGGGCCGCCAAAGCGGGACGAGCTTCGTGCGCGCGGGCTTTGGCTAGGCGCGTGGCGGCCACTAACGAATACGATGCCCGGGCCGGGGCTTCTCGGCCAAGGCACGCGAGGAGGACTGATGGGACGCGAGTTCGAGGGCAGGCGCAAGGGCGGGCGCAAGGGCAAGGGACGCTCCGGCGCGGGACAGCGCTCGCGCGAGCGGCAGCCCAGAAAGCCCCTGGAGCCCCAGCAGCTCGACGAGGAGCTCGGACTCCCCCTCCACCTCGTGGAGGCCGCTCGCACAGCCTACCCCGATGACTTCGCTCGTATCTGCGCAGGTTGGCAGGCCGCCCATTCTCGCCCCGTGACCCTGCGCGCCAACACGCTCCTCGCAAGCGCCAGCGAGGTTGCCGCGGCCCTCGCAGACGCCGGCATCGCCTACGAGCACGTCCCCTGGTACGAGGACGCCTTCGTGCTCGCACCCAGCGTGGCCGAGAAGGACCTTTGGCAGCTCCCCGTCTATGAGCAGGGCAAGGTCTACCTGCAGAGTCTCTCCTCCATGCTGCCGCCACTCGCCCTGGCGCCACGTCCAGGCGCCGACGTGCTCGACATGTGCGCCGCCCCCGGCGGCAAGACGAGCGAGATGGCCGCCCTCGGCGCCGGCGGCGAGGGGCAGCGCGCGGCGCGCGTGACGGCCTGCGAGCTCAGCCACCCCAGGGCCGAGAAACTCGAGCACAACCTCTCCAAGCTCGGCGCCACCAACGTGCAGGTGATGCGCTGCGACGCCAGCAAGCTCGACAGCTGGTTCTCCTTTGACCAGGTCCTGCTCGACGCCCCCTGCACGGGCTCCGGCACGGTGGCCACCAACGACGAGCACGCCGCCAAGCACCTGCGCCCCGAGCTGGCCGACGGCGTTGAGCGCTCGCAGCGCGCCCTGCTTAGCAAGGGGCTCGAGGTGCTCAAGGCCGGAGGCGAGCTCGTCTACTCCACCTGTTCCATCTTGCCGAGGGAAAACGAGGACGTGGTGAGCTGGGCGCTCGGACGCCACAGGGACTGCGAGCTTGTGGACGCGGGCCTTCCCGCCGCCGCGCTGGACGGCAGCGGGCTTTCCGTCCCCACCCTACCGGGCCGCCTTACCGGCACCATAACGGTCTGCCCCTCTGAACTCTTTGAGGGCTTCTTCGTCGCCAAAATTAGGAAGCTTGGATAGGACAGGCGTCGGCAGCTAAGTGTCTGCATAATGGCAGCTTGGTGCCGGGCCTGTCCCTTTAGCTTGCTCCGCCGCCGCTAAGCGGCTTGCCTTCACAAGGCAAACGCAATCCTCGGCAACGCATGGTTTGGGCCCCGATCGGCATACGCGCGCTACAAAAAACGACTGGAGCCGCCAAGCTCCAGCCGCTACAAGTCATTTAGCCCCGGCCGCCAATCCGGGCAACGCTAGCCCTAAATCTCGTCAGCCAAGTCAAATCCGCGCTCGGTGAACATGTTGCCGACCTCCTCGGGCGTGCTCTCGAGCGCGCAGGCGAGCTCCTCGAGGGCGCGGCGCTGAGCCTCGCGCAGGACGCGGGCAAGGAAGGTGCTGGGCTTCTTGCCGGCGGCCTCGGCCGCGGCGATGCGGGCGCGCATGGTCTTGGCCACGCAGGCGCAATCGGAGGCGCCCTGCTTGAGTAGGTTCTTGAAGTGGGTCTCTTCCAGGCCGGAGTTGCGGTTGGTGAAGGTGTCGCACTCGAGGGCACCGTAGCCGTCGATGATGGCGAGCGCCTCGTCAGCGCTCACCGGCACGTGCAGCTTGGCGGCCTGCGAGGCCGGGAAGAGCATGCGTGTGACGGTGCGGCCGCTACCGGCCTCTAGGACGAGCATTGGCGCAGGCGAGTCTTCGAATCCGACTACGGTGCAAAGGCCCTGGCCGGGATGCATGACGCGCTCCCCAACTGAGTACATATCGACCTCCACATTGGCCCGCCAACCCCGACGGACGACCGACATACCGTTCGGCTGGGATTAATAATACCACCAAATTCCTGTATAACCGCAGGTCAGTTCACGCAGCCTGCGGTTAGTTGGCATGTTGGGGCCTCGCCGGTACCCTAAAGGCTTGCCACATCGCGCCGCCGGTGGGCTATACTGTCACCCTACGTGTGGCCGCAAGCGCCCGCGCATGCCCGAGTGGTGGAATGGCAGACACGGAGGTCTCAAAAACCTCTGAGGGAAACCTCGTGCGAGTTCGACCCTCGCCTCGGGCACCATGAACAAGCAGGCCCCGCCCGGCACAACGCCCGGCGGGGCTTTTTCTATCTTGAGGCGTTTGAAGCGGTCAGCCGGCTTTGCTTGGCGTGAGATGCTTGGCTTTGCCAACGTCTGAACGCACGGCTTTGCCAGCCGCTCAGTGCCCCAGACGCTGTAAGGCCCATACGCTCAGAGCTTGCGAACCCGTGGCGTCTAACCTCGCCAAACCAATGGGGACTAGCCTTGCGCGGCTTTCGAGCACCCAACCAAAGGCAAGGCAGGTTCCTACCCCATGTGCGAGTTGTAGCGCGAGCTCAGGTAGGGGTTGGTGGCGAGCTCCACCGCCATGGTGGTGGGCTGGCCGTGGCCGGGCAGGACGTTGGTCTGGGCAGGCACCTCGGCAGCGAGGCACGCGAGCGAGCGCATGAGCTCGCCGGTGTCGCCGCCGGGCAGGTCGGTGCGGCCGGCGCTGCCGGCAAAGAGGGTGTCGCCCACGAAGCACAGCTCGCTTGCCGCGCCTTGGCCGAGCAGGGCGACGCCTCCGGGCGTGTGGCCGGGTACAGCGATGACACGGAAGCGGGCCTCGCCCACGCCGACCTCGCCGCCGTCAACAAGCTGCAGGTCAGGGGCGGGGGCGTCGGCGTCGTACTCGATGCCGAGGGCGTGCGCGCGGCGCGCGTGGCGGGCCAGGTCGTCGTCGGCGGGCGCGATGGCGTAGCGAGCGCCCGTGGACTCCACGAGCGCGGCCACCCCGCCCACGTGGTCGGCGTGGCCATGGGTTGCCACCACGAGCTCAACGGAGGCGCCGTCTGCGGCCAGGGCGGCGGCCACCTGCGCGCCCTCGGCGCCGGGGTCGACCACCATGGCCCGCTTGCCGCTCACGAGGGCGTAGCAATTGGTGGAGATGGGCCCCACCACAAAGCAGCGCAGCTCGAGGGGAGCGGCAGCCGCCTCGGAACCCGTAGTGGCGCCGTCGGTCCCGGCGGCATTCGCAGAAGCCTCAGCCGGTACGGCATCACTCACGGTGCCAGGCTCAACGGCCTCCGCAGCCGCGGCCTCGTCCTCGGCCACCTCGCCGCGCCAGATGACGCCGCAGTCTTGGAACAGGCCCATTACTTCCTCCCGTGCACGGAGTTGGCACCCTCGCCGGGCATGATGCGGCGCGCGTCATAGACGGACGGCACGCGGCTGATGGCGGCCAGCAGGCTGTCGAGCAGGCTCGCGTCGCTGATGGCGATGAGGAAGCGCTGCTTGGCCACGCCGTGGGAGTTGGTGTTCGTGGCGGCCGAGAGGATGTTGCCGCCCGACTCCCCCACCGCAATGGTGACGTCCTTGAGAAGGCCCATGCGGTCGGTGGCCTCCACCACGATCTCCACCTGGAACTGGGTGGCGCCGGAGGTGTCCCACTCCACCTCGATCATGCGCTCGGGGTGCTCCATGAGGCTCTTGACGTTGGGGCAGTTGGCGCGGTGCACCGAGACGCCTCGGCCGCGCGTGATGAAGCCCAAGATCTCGTCGCCGGCCACGGGGTTGCAGCAGTGCGCGAGGTGGACGAGCAGGTCGGAGTCGCCCTTGGCCACCACGCCGCAGCCGCTGTGCTTGCGGGCGTTGCCGCCCTTGGCCGCGCGGTTTTGCCTGGGGGCCTTCATGGGGGCGCTCTGGCCGTCAAAGAACTGCTCGCGCGCGGCGTTGGCCTCGGCGTTGGCCTTCTGCTGGGCGGCCAGGATCTCTGCGGGCGAACCCTCCTCCAGGATGGCCTCGACCTTGTTGGCGATGCCCTTGGCCGTGAGCTTGCCGTTGGCGATGGCGGCGAACATGTCGTCGGTGCCCTTGAAGCTCAGGGACTCCGCCACGCGGCCCAGCGCCTTGACCGAGCGCGGCGTGGAGATGCCGTAGCCGCGCTTGCGCAGCTCGCGGGCGAGCTCGCCGCGCCCGGCCTCGGCGTCGTCGGACTTGGTGAAGGCCGCGAAGTACTTGCGGATCTTGGAGCGCGCCGAGGGCGTGGCCACGATGTTCATCCAGTCGCGGCTCGGGCGGGCGTTCTTGTTGGTGAGGATCTCGATGCGGTCACCGGTGGCAAGCGGCGTGGTGAGCGAGACCACGTTGCCGTTCACCTTGGCGCCCACGCAGTGGTTGCCCACCTCGGTGTGCACCTGGTAGGCAAAGTCGAGCGGGGTGGAGCCGGCGCGCAGGTTCATGACCTCGCCCTTGGGGGTGAAGACGAAGATCTCGTCCTCAAAGAGGTCAACGCGCAGGTCCTCGAGAAACTCGTGCGGGTCGTCCATCTCGCCCTCGACCGTCCAGTCGAGGCTGCGACGGATCCAGGAGATCTGCTTGTCCACGCTCTTGTCGTCGGCGCTCATGTCTCCCTTGGAGTTGCCCGAGCGCTTGTAGAGCCAGTGGGCGGCGATGCCGTACTCGGCCTGCTCGTGCATCTCGAAGGAGCGGATCTGGATCTCGATGGGGCGCGCCTCGGGGCCCACCACGGTGGTGTGCAGGCTCTGGTAGCCGTTGGGCTTGGGCGTGGCGATGTAGTCCTTGAAGCGGCCGGGCAGCGGGTGCCACAGCGAGTGCACCGCGCCCAGGGCGCTGTAGCAGTCGCCCACGCTCTGCAGGATGACGCGCAGGGCGATGAGGTCGTAGATGTCGGAGAACTCCTTGCCCTTGCGCTTCATCTTGAGGTAGATGCTCCACAGGTGCTTGGGGCGCCCGGTGATCTGGAAGCCGTCCAGGCCCACGCGGCGCAGCTCGTCGGTGAGGGTCTTGATGGCCTGCTCGGTGTCGCGCTCGCGCTGGTCGCGCGAGTCCTGCACCATGCGGGCGATGCGCTGGTACTCCTCGGGCTCGAGGTAGAAGAAGCTGAGGTCCTCGAGCTCCCACTTGATGGAGGAGATGCCGAGGCGGTCCGCGAGCGGCGCGTAGACGTCCATGGTCTCGTGCGCCTTGAAGATGCGGCGGTCGGGCGGCAGGGCCGCCAGGGTGCGCATGTTGTGCAGTCGGTCCGCCAGCTTGATGATGACCACGCGGATGTCGCGGCTCATGGCCAGAAACATCTTGCGCAGGTTGAGTGCCTGCTTGGCGTCCATGGAGTCCACCTCGATGGAGGTGAGCTTGGTGACGCCGTCCACGAGCTCGGCCACCGACTCGCCAAACAGGCCCACGAGGTCCTCGAGGGTGGCGGGCGTGTCCTCCACCGTGTCGTGCAGCAGGGCGGCGCAGATGACGTCCTCGTCCATATGCAGGTCATGCGCCAGAATCAGGGCCACCTCGACGGGGTGGTTGATGTAGGGCTCGCCGCTGCGGCGCTTCTGGTCGCGGTGGAACTCGGCGGCGAAGCGGTAGGCTTCGTCCACCTTGGCCATCTGCTCGGGCGTGAGGTAGCGCGAGCAGGTCTTCCTCAGCAGCGGGTAGTCGTCGGCGCCCACCTCGGGCGCCCCGGCCGGCGGCGCGCTCACGTGGCTTGCCTGCTGCGGCGTCTTTGACTCACTCATCCGAGTCACTCCCCTTCCTCGCGCACCAAGGTCCCGAAGTTGGGGACGATGGGCCTGTTGATGC
Organism: uncultured Bacteroidales bacterium; assembly: GCA_963636635.1. Taxonomy (GTDB): domain Bacteria; phylum Actinomycetota; class Coriobacteriia; order Coriobacteriales; family Atopobiaceae; genus Parolsenella. The sequence continues at coordinate 1,622 of CAVHKV010000100.1, read as the reverse complement.
GTCCTAGCAGCTCCGCCGGGCTGGCAGAGAGGACCCAGTCGCAAAACTCGTGGAACATCTCGCCGGAGCGCATTCCCTCAAGGTAGCGTATGGAGCTCGTAAGTTCCATACGTTCCGGCGCGGGCGCCATGACGATCCGGCGGTTCGTGCCAAAGCCCTTGAGCTCAAGAAAGCCCAGCTCGGCAAAGATGGCAAGGCCGGCCGAGACCGAGCGTTCCTCCGGCGCGCCCGCGCCCGAGGTCTGAAGGCAGGCCTCCAGAAGCTCGTCGTTGGTGTGGGCGAGCTCCGGGCTGCCCGCCGCCTGGGCGCGCGAGCTCAGCGCGCGCAGGGTGCGCCACAGGCAGACGAGCTCGTCTCGGCCCGGGGCGTAGGAGGACAGGATGCGCTCGTTCACTCGGGCGTCCCGGCCGCCGAACATGAGGTGGATGGTCGCGGGCTTGCCGTCGCGGCCGGCGCGGCCGCTCATCTGGTTGAACTCCACCGCGCCGAAGGGCATGTGGTAGAGCACCACGTGGCGGATGTCGGGCAGGTTCACGCCCTCGCCGAAGGCGCTCGTGGAGATGACGCAGGTGAGCTGCCCCGCGCGGAAGGCGTCCTCCACGCGGTGGCGCTCGGCGCGGGTGAGGCCGGCGTTGTAGAAGGCGATGCGGTTGGCAAGCTCGGGGTTTGCCTTGCGCAGGGCGCGGGCGAGCACCACAGACTGCTCGCGGGAGTTCACGTAGGCCACGACCTTCTCGCCGGTGGAGGCGATGGCCACCAGGGCCGCGTCGCGGTCGCGCAGCTCGCGCGAGTCATCCAACAGCAGGTTGGAGCGCACCGCGTCGTCGAGGATGACCTCGTCGATACCTGCCAGGCGGCAGATCTCGCGGGCTACCTCGGTGGCGGCGGTGGCAGTCACGGCAAGCACGGTGGGGTGCCCCAGCTCATCCAGCACGCGCGGCAGGTCCTGGTAGGCCTCGCGGTCCCCTCCCTTGGAGGTGCCGGCGTGATGCGCCTCGTCGATGACCACGAAACCCACGCGGCCGCCCTTAGCAAAGCGCTTGGAGTGGATGGCGAGAAACTCCGGCGTGGTGAGTACGACGTCGACCGCGCCCGAGGCCAGGCCCGAGAAGACCTCCTCGCGCGTGGCGGAATCGGACTCGCCGGTGAGCACGCGGGCGCACAGGCCCAACGAGGCCAGCTCGCCCTCGATGTGGAAGCTCTGGTCTGCCACCAGGGCGCGCAGCGGGTAGACGAAGACGCTCGCGCGGCGCTGGAGGAGCGCCAGGCGGGCGGCGTGGACGTGGAAGATGAGCGACTTGCCGCGGCCGGTGGCCATGACGCACAGGCAGCTCTTGTCCTGCGCGAGGGCATCCAGGGCGCGCGCCTGGGCCGGCAGCAGTGCGTTGTCGCCGATGAAACGGTGCACGAGGCTTTTGGTGAGCTCGCGGGCGTCATGCGCGGCGAGGCCCTCGCGGCACTCCGCCGCGCCCTCCACGGAGCCCGGAAGCTCGCGGGAGTCGGAGGCCAGGATCTGCGGCACGCGGGAGAAGATCTCGCCGACGATCTGGGGCTCCACCTCGTCTGTGCCGGCGGTGCGGTAGATGATGTCGCTCACCATGAGCTTGGGCTTGGTGCGGCCC
>CAVHKV010000099.1:6468-8537 GCA_963636635.1 uncultured Bacteroidales bacterium | reverse complement strand
AAGAAAGGGGCCACTCGCGATTGCGAGCGGCCCCTTCGTAGTTACTGCCCCGATGTGTCGGATCCCGAATCGGGTGTGGGCGTCGGCGTCGGGTCGGGCGTGGGGGTCGGCGTCGGCGTAGGGGTGGGCGTGTCCGAACCGCTGTCGGAGCCGCCGCCCGAGCTGCTGCCGCCGGAGGAGCCACCGGAGGTGTCCTCGGAGTCAGGCTTCGTCTCCTCTTCCTCGGCCGCCTCGGTCTCCGCTTCGGTGACTGCGGCCGTGCCGTCGTTGGCGCTGGCGCTGGTGTTGGAGAACTTCCAGGTGGTGTTGGCCTTGTACGTCGGGTCGGTCGCGTTGGCAAACGACCACTCCTGGCGCTCGGTGCCGGTGAGCACGCCGTTCACAAAGTAGGCAAAGGCCTTGTTGGAGGTGGTGTAGGGGTGGCCGTCCTCGCCCGAGCCGAGCTTGATGGTGTAGTCGCTGCCCTTGTGGCCGGTCCAGACCGAGACGGCAATCTGCGGGGTGTAGCCGCAGAACCACAGGCTCTCGAGGTTGTCGGTGGAGCCGGTCTTGCCGGCGACGGGCTGGTCGATGGTGAGGATGCCCGGCAGCTGCTTGGCGGTGCCGCGGCTGTAGGTGAGGACGCTGGAGAGCACCTCGGTGGCGGCCTTGGCCACGCCCTCGTCAATCACGCGGGTGGGGTTGTCCTTGTGCTCGTAGACCACGTTGCCGTTGCGGTCCTCGATCTTGTAGATGGCCACGGCGTCGCGGTGCAGGCCGCCGCTGGCCAGCGTGGCGTAGGCCTCGGCCATCTCGAGCGGCGAGGTGGCGTTGGAACCCAGGATGGTGGAGCCGTAGGGCTGCAGGTCGGAGTCGATGCCCATGGACTTGGCCGTCTCGATCACCGCGTCGATGCCCACGGCCATGCCCACCTGCACGTAGCCGGTGTTGGACGAGATGGCCGTGGCGTCCTTGAGCGACATGGTGCCGTAGGACTCGTTGCCGAAGTTCTGGACCTTCCAGGAGTTGTTCACCTGGATGGGCGAGTTGCAGTTGAGCATGACGCTGGGGTTCATGCCGGCCTTGAGCGCCGCCACGAGCGTGAACATCTTGAAGGTGGAGCCCGTCTGCTTGGCCGAGGTGGTCGCGGCGTTCACCTGGGCGTTTTCGGTGTCGGCGTAGAAGTCGCGGCCGCCGATCATGGCCTTGATGTAGCCGGTGTTGGGGTCAATCGCCACAAGCGCGCTGTCGAGCTCGCTGTTGCCCGTCTCATCCAGCATCTGCTCAACGGCTGCCTGGGCGGCGTCCTGGTAGGTGGGGTCGATGGTGGTGTAGATCTTGAGACCGCTCTGCACGATGGTGTCCTGCGAGAAATCGCCCTCCAGCACGCCCTTCACGTAGTTGGTCCAGTAGGGGTAGGTGCCCGTGCTGTCCATGTTGGTGTCGCCGAGGTTCAAGACGAGCTCCTCGGCCTGGGCGTTGTCGTGGTCCTCCTGCGAGATGTCGCCGCAGCGCAGCATGTTGTCGAGGACCTTGTTGCGGCGGTCCTTGGCGGCGTCGGGGTTCACCGTGGGGTCGTAGTAGGAGGGCGAGTTGGGCAGGCCGATGAGCGTGGCGGCCTCGGCCAGGGTGAGCTCGCTGGCGTGCTTGTTGAAGTAGGTGATGCTGGCGGCCTCGATGCCGTAGGCGCCATGACCGTAGTAGATGGTGTTGAGGTACATCAGCAGGATCTGGTCCTTGGAGTAGGTCTTCTCCATCTCCACGGCGATGTAGGCCTCGCGGACCTTTCGCTTGAGGGACTTCTCAAACTGCTCGTCGGACAGGACGGTGTTGCGCACGAGCTGCTGGGTGATGGTGGAGGCGCCCTCCGAGCGGCCGGCGAGCTGCGAGAGCACGGCTCGGCCGATGCCGATGGGGTCAACGCCGTTGTGGGTGTAGAAGCGCTCGTCCTCGACGTCGACGGTGCCCTTCCACACGTACTCGGAGACCTCGTCCTGCGAGATGGAACGGCGGTTCTCCAGGTAGAAGGTGGCGATGGTGTTGCCCTGCGCGTCATAGACCTCGCTGGGCTCGGCCACGAGGTAGGCGTC
>CAVHKV010000099.1:0-5636 GCA_963636635.1 uncultured Bacteroidales bacterium | reverse complement strand
GGCAACGTCTTCGCGGCGCTCGTCACGGCGCTCGAGCAGGTGGGCAAGGCCTGGTTCGATTGGCAGGGGAGCTACTCGGCCATCTTCCTCATGGCCATCGAGCCCAGCGTCTTTGGCGAGCAATGCTACGTGATTGCCGCGCCGCTCATCCTGGCGAGCCTCATCGCCGGCACCCTCTTCTTCACCCATGTGCTCATGGTGGAGCTGCTCGGCTGCAGGCGGGGCCACTGGCTGGGGCTCTCGTGCCTCATGGTGGCCGTGCAGCTGCTGCTGCAGCCCAGCCCGGTCGAGGGCATTTTCTGGTACAACAGCGCCGTCTACTACACCACCTACCACGCCGCGGCACTCGCGATGTTCGGCTGCGTGGCAAAGATCGCCGACCCCGCCCGCGTGACGCGCCCGCGAGGCGCCATCGTCGCCGCGAGCCTGCTCGCCGTCTTCGTGGCGGGCGGCAACTTCGTGACGGCGCTCGTGGCGGCCGAGGTCATGCTCGTGGTGATGGTCGTGCTCATCGCGCGCGCCCGCCGCTGCTCAACCGACATGCTCTGGCCCTTCGGCCTGCTCGTGATCGGCCTGGCAGTCTCTCTGGCCGCGCCCGGCAACTCAGTGCGCCAGCAGACGCAATTCCCGGACGACTCTGCCGGCGTTGTGGGCACCATATGGCACTCCTCGCTTTCCGCCTTCCAGTACGTCCAACAGTGGACCTACGGTATGGTGGTGCTGCTCGCGTTGTTCGCCGCCGTCATCGCGGTGCACGCCTGCGGCCGCGCCGTCGAGCGCGGCTGGCGCTTCCCGGCACCGCTGGCGGTGCTCGCGGGCTCGGTCGCCCTGTTCGCCACGAGCTTTACGCCCACCTTCTGGGCCGAGGGCTCGGTTGGCCCCGGCCGCGTGCAGAACTGCCGGTTCGACCTGTTCGTGGTGCTTGTGGTGCTCAACGTCTTCTGGCTCGTGGGCTGGGTGGCCGCGCGCCGTCGCCAGATTGACCGCCAGCCGGCCGCGCAGGTGCTCACCCTGCGCCACGTGGCCTGGGCCTGCGGCCTCATCACGCTCGTCCTTTGCTGCGTGGTTGGCTCCATGGCGGCAGACGAGGACCTGGGCGAGGACCTCTCCAGCGTCTCTGCCGCGCGCTCGCTAGCATCCGGCGCCGCCGCGGCCTACGACGCGCAGGTGTGGGAGCGTCTCGAGACCATCGAGAACTCAACCGAGCAGAGCCTGCGCGTGCCCTACTACACCAACGTGCCGCACGTGTTGCTCATGGGCGACATCCGCGACAACATGGACAACTACATCAACTACCGCCTGTGCCAGTGGTACGGCAAGGAGTCCATCGTGGGCTGCCGCGCCGCCAGCAACAACAACGCTGCCTCGGGGTCTGCCGAATGACGGCGGCTCGCAAGCCCGCCCTGGGCGTAGACGCAAGGCAGAAGTGGGCGCGACTTGGTGCGGGCCTCGCGCGCCTGGGCCTTGTGCTCTCCGCGGTTGCGGCCGGCGTGGTGCTGGCCGTGGTGCTCTTCTCCACCGTCTGGCTCATGCAGGGCGCAGACGACGGCAACCTCACGCAGTCCATGTCCGTCTATACCTGGTTCGGCGCCAAGAAGATGCTGCTTGCGGGCATGGTGGGGGCCGCCGCCGTGCTCGGCCTGTGCATCTTGGCGTGGAGGTTCGGCCGCGTGCTGGAGGGCCGCCGGGCCACCCGCGCCCTCGTCCTGGGCACCTTCCTCTTCCAGCTCGCCCTCATCCTCTGCCTGCGGACCAAGGACACCTACTGGGGCGACTCCTGGATGCTGCGAGACTTCGTCCGTCAGGCCATCGAGGGCGGCGGCGTGCAGGCGGCCTTCTCCGGGCCGTACAAGACGCTCTTCTACGACGCCCGCCTCTACTTCTCCTGCTATCCCTTCCAGGCCTCGCTCTTCTGGCTCATGTACGGTCTGCGCCTTGCCTTCGGCAACTACTCCTACATGGTGTTCCAGCTGCTCTCGTCGCTGGCCACCTGCCTTGGCGTGTGGAGCCTGCTCGAGCTGGGCCGGCTCGTCTGCCCGCGTCCGGGTGCGCGCCGCGTGCTTGTGGTGCTGGTGGCGGCCTGCCTGCCCATGTACTGGCTCTCCACCTTCATCTACGGAAACGCCCTCGGCTGCGGCTTTGCCCTGGCCTTCCTCGTGATGCAGGCCAGGTCCATGCGGGCAAGCGGCGTGCGCCGGACCTTGCTGTGGAGCGCGGCCAGCCTGCCTGCGCTTGTGGCGGCGTGGTGCCTCAAGGCCACCTTCATGCTCTTTGCCATCGCGGCTGTGCTGGCCTGGGTGGTGCTGGCCGTCTCGCGCCGCAGCGGCTGGGGACTTGCGGCCTGCCTTGCGGTGGTGCTTTTGGCGCGCAGCCTCTCGGGCCTGCCCTTCCAGGCGCTGCGCGCGGCCTCCGGCGGCTACGAGTTTGGCGATGCCCTCACCACGCTTAACCATCTTGAGTTGGGCCTTCGCATGGGCAAGGGCGAGTTCTACGTGAGCGTGGACGGTAACGCGGCCGAGTATGCGCCGGGCGGCTGGTCCAACCACTCCAACGCGGTGTGGGAGTTCTCGGGCCAGGACAGCGAGGTGCAGGACGAGCTGGCGGGCGCCTACCTCGCGGAGGACCTCGTCTCCTTCGTCACCAACCCGGCCTACGCCCTTCGCTTCTTCTCCATCAAGCTCGCGACCGAGTGGGCCGACCCGACCTACCAGGCGCTCTACTACCTCTCCATGTGCGGCATGCCGAGCGGCGCCAGGCCCAACCCGGCCGACATTACCCAGCCCTTCGGCGCCGTGAGCGCCGTGCTCACCTTCCTGCTCGACGGCTACCAGACCGTGGAGTTCTCCGCCGTCTTCGGCTTCCTCGTGTGGTCCGCCCGCAAGTGGGGGAGAGGGGCCGCCGGCGCGGATGCCGCGGCCGAGCTCGCGGATGGCGAGAAGGGCGCTGCGGCGGGTGCCGTGGCGGCTGGCGATGTGGCTGGCGCGAGCGCCGTGGCGCAGGACCTCGCTGCGCTGGGTGCCGACGGAATCGCCGCGGTTGGCGAGAAGGCCGCTGCGGCTGATGCCGCGCCCGCTTCCCCCAAGGCGACCACCACTCGCGCCGCCCTCGCCACAACGGACCCCGCGCAGGGGCGCCCCTACGCTCCCAACGAGGCCGTCCTTCTGCTTGCGGCCACCTTCTTCACGGGCTTTGGCTGCTACCTGCTGTGGGAGGCCAAGTCGGTCTACCTGCTGCCCTATGCCATCGTGGCCCTGCCGCTGGCGGCGGCCGGCCTGGACGGCGCGCTACAATGGGCCAAGAAGCAGCGCTGATGGTCGCCTAGGCCCGGCGCTGCCCTGCCAGAACGACCGACACCGGCGCCCCCCCAGGGCCGCCGCCCGCACATTCCAAGAACAAGCGCCAACCTCCGCTTGCGGAGGGGTGAGGAGTTACGTCCATGAGCCAGTCCGCCTACGCGCCCAACCAGGCCAGCTACGCCGGCGCGCCCGCGCGCCAGCAGCCGAAGGAGGGACAGGAGGCCCCGCGCCTCTCGGCCAAGGAAGTGCTCGCCGCCGTCCTTCTCGCCCTCGTCCCGGCCGTGGTGCTGTGCCTGGTGCACGCGCCCGTCTACGCCACCTCGCCCGATGACTTCGTGCAGGAGCTCTTCGTGCGCGGCCAGTTCCAGGCCGGCTCGAGCACGCTCATGCCCTACACGCTCGTGCTCGTGAGCGCCCCGCTCGCCGCCCTCTACAAGCTCGCCGCGCACGTGCCGTGGTACGCGCTGAACCTGCTCGCCCTTGCGGTCATCTCGTTCGCCATTCTGTGGGGCAGCATCCTGCGCCTGCGCCTCAGCCGCGCCTGGCTCGTAATCGTCGGCGCGGTGGCGCTTTCCTGCGAGGTTCTCTGCGTGTGGTACTTCACCTACACCATCGTGGCCTTCCTCGCGCTGGCCGCAGGCCTCATGCTCATCATGCCCCGCGCCGTCTTCGGCGACGCCGGCAGGCCCGGTCTCTCCGACGTGGCGGGCCTTTTGCTCGTGGCCGTCGGCTTCTCGCTTCGCCCCGAGTCCGGCCTGGCGGCGCTCGTGCTCTTCGTGCCCTTCCTCGTCTACGCGCTCGTCCGCAGCCGCCGCGCCGGCACCCTGCTGCGCGCCCTGGCCGTGGTGCTCGTCATCGGCGCCTGCTACGGGGCGGGCCAGCTTGCCTACCGCACCACCGCCGGCTGGGAGGACTTCCCTAGCTACCTGGACGCGGGCCGCAAGGTGCTCGACACGCAGCAGATGAGCACTGAGCAGGTGCAGGCCGTCGCGCCCGAGCTTTCCGACAACGACGTGGCCTTCATGTATAGCTGGGACTTCGTGGACCACTCCGTCTACAGCATCGACGTCTTCAAGCGTATCGGCGCGGCCGACTCCACCTACAGCCCCTCGCACTTCTTGGCGTCGTTCAAGGCTAAGATCACCTACCTGCTCATGGCGCTCACGGTGCTGCTCGCCGCCGCGGCCTGGGTGTTGGCACGTCTGCGCCGCCTCGAGCGCCCCGTCCGCGCGCTCTCGTTCGGCGTGGTGGCGATGGCCTTCGTGAGCTACCTGCTCATCGTCATGCGCGGCCGTCCCAGGCTCCACATCGTCATCCCGGTGGCCATCGTCACCTTCATGGCGCTCATCGTCTGCTGCCAAGGGCCGAACAAGAGACGCTCCGGCCGCGGCAAGCACGCCGCCCACGCCGCCGTGGAGGAGCGCGAGGGCAGCAGCCTGCGCCTGCGCGTGGCCGCCGGCGCCGTCTGCGTGGTCTGCGCCCTTGGCCTCGGCGGCTTCTGGTATACGAGCGTCCGCCCGCTGCAGAACCGCCTCTCCCTGCCCTTCGCCACCAACGTGGGCCAATACGTGGAGGAGAACCCCGACGAGCTCGTGGTCTTCGCCCACACCCAGAGCGCCTGGTTCAGCGGCACGGACGCCTTTGCCTCGGCCAACTGGCAGTGCCCGGACAACGTCCTGTTCGTGGGCGGCTGGGAGAGCGAGACCGCTCCCTGGGACGAGACCCTGCAGCGCTGGAACCTCACCGACGACGCCCCGCTGCAGTCCCTGGCCACCAGGAAGGACATGGTCCTCGTGGCCACCGAGTCCACCGCCGAGCTCTACCAGACCTACCTGCAGGAGCACGTCTCGAGCGGCGTCCTCAAGGAGAAGGTCTGCGACCTAGGCTCCGGTGCCGTCTCCACCTCAGTCATCTCCGTCTGGCGCTTCAGCGCTTAGGGAGGCCACGGAATACGGAGCGTTTTGGATGCGGACGTTCGCATGGTTTTGCCCTAGAGGTGCGCAAGGACGTTTGCTTTTCATTGTGGTGTAAGCGGTTCGGAGACTAGGACGGTTGCCACGGCTCCAAGAGCGCAGCGAATTGGAGCGAAGCTGGCACGCAACCTGGAAAGCGACTTGGCCCATAGGGTCGAATGCGAGTTCCGCACGAGCCGAAGGCCACTTAATGTGGCCTTCGTGCGAGCAGGACTGTTTGAGCAGGCGACCCTATGGGCCTGGTCGCGCGGCCCCGGGATACGTCAGCAACCCTCCGGGACACGTCAGCAAACCCAAGGGACCGAACTCCCCAAGAAAGGGGCCACTCGCGATTGCGAGCGGCCCCTTCGTAGTTACTGCCCCGATG
>CAVHKV010000098.1:0-8710 GCA_963636635.1 uncultured Bacteroidales bacterium | reverse complement strand
TTGAGACCACCGATGAGGGCGTACTCGTAGGTGGGGCGTCGGCCTGTCTTCTCCACGTACTCGGCCATGGCCTCGTAGAGGTGCAGCAGCGTGTACTTCTTCACGCCGGGCATGATGGTGTTGCGCGTGGCCTGAACGGCGGAGTGCAGGGAGACGGCAAGCGTGAACTGCTCGGGTTCCTTTGCAAAGCGACGAATCTGAGGAATGATGCCGCAGGTAGAGACCGTGAGGTGGCGCGCGCCGATGCCGGCACCCTCGGGGGAGTTCAGCATGCGCAGGGCCTTCAGGACCTCGTCGTAGTTGTTGAAGGGCTCGCCCTGGCCCATCATGACCACGCTGGAGGCGCGGGTCTGGAAGTCGTCGCTCACGTGCATGACCTGGTCGTAGATCTCGGTTGCCGTAAGCGAGCGGCGGAAGCCTCCCTGGCCGGTGGCGCAAAAGACGCAGCCCATGCGGCAGCCCGCCTGGGTGGAGACGCAGACGGCGAGTTTGTTGCGCGTGGGCATGCCGACGCACTCGGCCTGGGTGCCGTCCTCGTAGCGGATGAGGTACTTGCGCGAGCCGTCGGCAGAAACCTGGCGGGCCACCTCGGAGGTGCCGCCCAAGCTGCAGCGCTCGGCCAGGGCTGTGCGCAAAACCGCAGGCACATTGCTCATCTCGTCAAAGGAGCCGACGTTTTTCTTCCAAACCCAATCCTCGATCTGCTTGGCGCGGAACGCCGGCTGGCCAAGCTCGGTCACGAGGCCGACGAGCCGGTCGTGGGAAAGCGTGCGGAGGTCGAGTTTTGGAGACCTGGAGTCTGTATCATTGAGGGACATGTGCAGCCTTTCTGGCACTGGTGGTTACGGCCGCGAAGGCGGCTCCCAAAGTGTAGCCCAGCGGGTGTGGGCCCGTAGCTGGGCGCAAGGCTTGACGTGCAATCTGCATCGCTAGAGAAGCGGGGGAGACATGGAAGATGTAACCAAGAGCAAGGTGGCCGTTCTGTGCGGCGGCTGGTCGGACGAGCGCGACGTCTCCCTCAAAAGCGGAACCGAGTGTGCCAAGGCGCTGCGCGAGGCAGGATTTGCCCAGGTAGACCTGCTCGACATCGCCGATGACGGGTTTGTGGGGACCATCTCGCAGGGAGACTACGACGTGGCCTTCCTCGCGCTGCACGGCCGCTACGGCGAGGACGGCTGCGTGCAGGGCTTCCTCGAGCTGCTCGGCCTTCCCTACACCTTCTCGGGCGTGCTGGCGAGCGCCGTTGCCTCCGACAAGGCGATGGCCAAGGACATCTACCGTGAGCATGGCATTCCCACCCCGCCCGCTGCCTGCCTCTTCGTTGACGACGAGGTTGACGTGGACGCACTGGTGGCCGAGCTTGGCCTGCCGCTATTCGTGAAGCCGGTGGCCAGCGGCTCGAGCCACGGCGTGACCTGTGTGGACGAGGCCTCGCAGCTCGCCTGCGCCATCGAGGAGGCGTTCAGGTTCGACACGCGCGTGCTCGTTGAGTCTGCCGTCACGGGAACCGAGATTACGGTGCCGGTGCTCGGCAACAACCACCCCGAGGCCCTGCCGGCCATCGAGGTGCGCTACGAGACGCGCTTCTACGACGATAGCGTGAAGTATGACGACCCTGCCAAGCACCACGTCATTCCGCCCGAGTTGCCCGAGCAGGTGGTGGCCGAGGCGAGCGAGCTGGCCTGCAAGGCCCACGTGGCGCTGGGCTGCATGGGTGCCTCACGCAGCGACTTCATGATTGACGAAGAGGGCCGTCCCTTCATTTTGGAGACGAACCTCATCCCCGGCATGACCGCCGCCTCGCTGTTCCCGGACGCCGCGCGCCGCGTTGGCAGGGGATTTCCCGAGCTCTGCCGCTACCTCATCGAGCTTGCGCTCGAGCGTGGCGGCCGCGGCACCTCGTCCAAGCCGCGCGTTCGTGCGGCCGAGATGGGCGACGCGTGCTAGGGCGAATCGATACGCAAGGACAAGAATTGAACAAGAAGACGCTTGAGGACATCCTGCTGCCGGACACCCCACAGCAGGTTGCCCAGATGTATGCCGGCCTCGCCAACAAGGCGAAGGTCACGGACTTTGGCCTGCTCGAGGATGACGTGGTGGTGCTCGACACCGAGACCACGGGCCTCAGCTTCTCCGAGTGCCAGCTCACCGAGATTGCCGCCGCCCGCCTGCGCGGTCGCGAGATCGTGGACACCTTCCGCACCTTCGTGAACCCCGGGATGCCCATCCCCAAGAACATCGTGGAGCTCACCCACATCACGGACGCCGACGTGGCGGGCGCCCCGAGCCCGGCCGAGGCCGTGGCGCAGCTTGCCGAGTTCGTGGGCGGCGTGCCGGTGCTCGCCCACAACGCCACCTTCGACCGCACCTTCATCGAACGGGTGCCGGGCGGCCGTGAGGTAAGCGCGATGTGGGTCGACACGCTCGCGCTTTCCCGCATTGCGCTGCCGCGCCTCTCCACGCACCGCCTGCAGGACATGGCCGAGGCCTTTGGCTGCGACTCGGTGACGCACCGCGCCATGGACGACGTTGAGGCGCTCGCCGGCATGTGGCGCATCATCCTCTGCGGCCTGGACGAGCTGCCGAGCGGCCTGCTCGAGCGCCTGGCCAACATGCACCCCGAGGTGGAGTGGCCCTACCGTCCCATCATCTCCCACATCGCCCTGGAGAATCCCGGCGCCGCCTTCTCGCTCTCCGGCGTGCGTCGCGCGCTCACCGAGCAGGAGAGTGCCAAGGTCCGCATGGACGTGGCCGAGCTGGCGGACAAGCCGGCGGCGCCCACGGAGGCCGAGATTGCCGAGGCCTTTGGACCGGACGGTGCCATCTCCAAGATGTACAGCTCGTTTGAGGCGCGCCCCAGCCAGGAGCAGATGGCCCAGGAGGTCCGCTCGGCGCTCGCTAGCTCCACGATGCGCGTCATCGAGGCCGGTACGGGCGTCGGCAAGTCGGTGGCCTACCTGCTGCCGCTCGCGCTCTACGCCAAGAAGAACAACGTCACCTGCGGCGTGGCCACCAAGACCAACGCCCTCACCGACCAGCTCATCGCCCACGAGCTGCCGGCGCTGGACAAGGTGGTGCCGGGCGGGGTGAAGTACACCTGCCTCAAGGGCTACGACCACTTCCCGTGTCTGCGCCGCCTGGAGCGCTCCGTCGCGGCCGAGCTCCCCGTTGACCGCGCCTACGACAACGGCAGGTCAAAGGCCACGATTGCCTCTGACATGCTGACCTCCATCGCGGTCACCTACGCCTATGTGTGCCAGTCTGTGGAGGGCGACCTGGATGCCCTGGGCATTCGGTGGGGGAGCGTCCCGCGCGAGCTGCTCACCATCAGCTCGGGCGAGTGCACCCGCTCGCGCTGCCCGTTCTATCCCAACCTCTGCATGCTGCATGGGGCGAGGAGGCGCGCGGGAGCGGCCGACATCGTGGTGACGAACCACTCGCTGCTGCTGAGAAACGTCGAGGCGGAAGGCCGAATCCTACCGCCGATCCGCAACTGGGTGGTGGACGAGGCCCACTCCTTTGAGGGCGAGGCCCGCCGCCAATGGGCGCTCGAGGTTTCCGCCGAGGCCGCCCGCGCGCTCTTTGAGACGCTCGGCGGCTCCAAGACCGGCGTGCTGGCGGAGTTCTCCACCCTGGCCGCGTCCAAGGAGGCCGCCATGCCGGCCATGGGCCTGCTTGCCAAGGCCCGCGGCACCGCGGAGCGCGCCACGCTCGCCTCGGTGGACTTCTTCGACGCCGTGCGCGGCCTTGCGGCGCTCAAGCGCGGCGGCGCCTACGACACCGTGACCATCTGGCTTGGCGAGAAGGCCCGCGAGAGCTACGAGTGGGACGAGGTGAGCAAGGCGGGCCTCACCTTCGTGGACCGCCTGGAGAGCCTGCACCACGACCTCGACGCCGCGCGCAGGGTCTGCGCCGAGACCATCGAGAACATGCCCGCCGACCTGGACGACGCCTGCCGCAAGGTCGCCGACATGGCCGCGGCCTGCCGCACCATCGTCGAGGGGACGGACGCCTCCTACGTCTACTCCGCCGAGGTCTCGCGTGCCAAGCGGCGCATCGGCACCGAGAAGCTCGTGGCCGAGAAGCTCGACATCGGGCAGTCCCTGGCCGAGCGCTGGTACCCCGAGATGAAGAGCGTGACCTTTAGCTCGGCCACCATGAGCGTGGACGGCAAATTCAACCACTTTGACGAGTCGGTCGGGCTCGACCGACTGCCCGAGGACCGCTGCCGCGAGGTGAGCCTGCCCTCGTGCTTTGACTTTGACCGCAACATGGGCGTGGTGGTGGCCCGCGACATGCCCGACCCGAGGTCTGACGGCTACCTCGGGGGGCTTATCGAGCTGCTCTACGACGTGCACGTCTCCATGGGAGGCTCGGTGCTTACGCTGTTCACCAACCGTCGCGAGATGGAGCAGGTCTACGCCGCGCTGGAGCCGCGCCTTTCCGCGGCCGGCCTCGAGGTGGCGATGCAGGAGCGAGGTTCCTCGGCGCGCAGGCTGCGCGAGCGCTTCGTTTCCGAGAGGGCGCTCTCGCTCATGGCGCTCAAGTCGTTCTGGGAGGGCTTTGACGCGGCGGGCGACACCCTGCGCTGCGTGGTGATTGCCAAGCTGCCCTTCTCCAACCCCAACGACCCGCTTGGGCTGGAGCGTGGCGAGCGCGACCGCGGGGCCTGGAGGCACTGGAGCCTGCCGGAGGCCGTGCTCTCCGTGAAGCAGGCGGCCGGAAGGCTCATCCGTACCTCAACCGACACAGGTGTGCTCGTGATCGCCGACAGCCGCCTTGCCACCGCCGGCTACAGGAACACCTTCCTGCGCTCGCTGCCGTCCCAGAACATCTCGGTTATGGGCTGCGACATGGTGGGCCGCTACCTGGAGTCCTGGCGCGCCGGGAGGTAGGGGCTACGGGCGGTTCGCTGGCTTGTGGCTTTGGGCTTGGGTTGCCGTGCGGGCGCGGTTGCCGGGGCGGCGGCTTCGCCAGTCCGCGTGGGTTTGGTTGCTTGGATGTGCGGCTCCCCGCGCCGGTTCGGGACTGCGGCTACGAATGCGGCTCGGCTGAAGCGAGCGCCGAATGCAACGGGCGCCGGGAGTTTGAATTCCCGGCGCCCGTTTCTTGCGCTTGAAGATGCCTTGAGGATTCGGGCGTCACACTGGCCCTTGCCGGAGACGCCTTACTTCTTCGCCCTCTTCTTCATCATGTCCTCGTGATGTTTGCGATCGTTCTTGACGAGGTCGCGCACCTCGCGGCGAAGTTCCTTGAGAGTCTCCTTGTCGCTGCCGTCCGCAACGATCTTGACCTTGTCTCCGAGCGCGATGAGCTGGCGGGGGAGCCATTCCGCCCGGAAGTAGGGGAGGCTGATGAGGGTCCAGCCGCCGTGCCTCTCGTCCTCGTATTTGACGAGCTTGGCGCCCTCGATGGAGAGGAGCCTTTTCTGCACCTCCGGGTCGCAGGCGACGCACACGACGTGTGAGTCGTTGGCGGAATCCGAGGCCCTCGTGCCGATGAAGGGGACATGGCACAGGTTCTTGTCGTCCCCGTTCTCGAGAAGCTTGGGGCTGTCCTCGTTTATCACGATGCTGTTGAGCGCAAACGAACGCTGGGCCTTGGCATCGTAGTCGTAGCCTCTGACGAGCCATACGCCTTCCTGCCCGACTTCGAGCGAGAAGGGGACAAGTCGATGGCTATTGGGCTTGAGGTGGTCGTTCTGGCCCTTGTATTGGAATTCAACCAGCCTCTGGTTGACTTGGTCCTGGTTCTCGGGGTCCCTCTTTGCGCTGCACATGGATCGCGCGAAGACGAGCAGGACGTCCCTCACTTCCTCTGAGATGGGCTCGCACTCCACCTTGTTGCGTCGCTCGTATTCCTTGGGGAAGAGCGCCTGTTCAAGCGCGGCTCGCCTCTCGTCATCTGCGCCAAAGCCGAGGTGGTCGAGGGCGTTTGAGCAGGCGTCGGCCTGCTCCTGCGTGAGGCGCAGGCCGTGCGTGCTCTCAAGGGGCCTCGGAAGGATGAGTTTGCCGCCCTCTTCGTCCAGGTTGGTCCAGGGGATGAGCGCCCCAAGGTTCTCGCTGGCGTTCTTGCGGAGTTCCTCGAGGATCTCCTCGGCGCGCTCCTTGGTGATGCGGAGCAGCTGCGCCAGGTCTTCGGCACTGGTGACGGCGCCCGGCCTCATGAAGGCGTGGTAGACGGCGAGGTCCTCGCCAAGGCGGTTCTCGGGCGGACGTCCGGGGCCTGGCTTCTTCTGGGCGTTGCTGGTCTTTGCTGTGGCTGCCACCTTACGCCTCCTCGTTCAGCGCATCGTCAAACAGGTTGCTCTCTGCGTTTGTGAGCAGGGAGTGCCATTCGCCCACGACTTCCTGCGGCTCGAGCGGGATGAACCCGTGGCCAACGCACCAGCTTGCCAAGGCCTTGAAGTTGCGGACGACGGTTCCGTCCGTGTCCGTCCACCGGGCGGCTCCGCCTTGGATGGTCGTGAGCTTTCCGGCCTTGGGGGCCTCATTCTTGAGCCTGTCCGCCTCGCCGCGGCGGGCGTAGACGACGGCGTGGCGCCGGCCGTCCTTGTTGTCCTCGCCTACCTCGAACGGTTTGAAGATCCTGTCCTGTGCGGAGAAGCCGCTAGGGATTTGGTAGACGTCGGCGTCTTTGAGGACCTCCGGGCTGGACGCGCGGGAAAGCCTGTAGGTGCGGATTTTGCTTTCGCTTCCCTCCTTGCGGCGAAGGCCCACGAGGTAGATGGCGCCGTTGTAGGTGAAGATGCCGTAGGGGCAAACGACGCGCTCGCTTGGCTCGCCCGCCCCGGCCGGCTGATACATCAGCTTGAGGGGACGGTGCTGCCTGCGTGCTTCGTTCACCTTGTCAAGCACGTTACGGGCCTCGGGGTTGTCCTCGAGTTCCGGCAAGGCTGATGCGGCGGGTCCCGAGCAGGTTGAGAGCGCGATGCGGGGGATGGCAAAGCCCAGCTCCTTGGCGTCTGCCGTAGAGGGGTCGCTCACAAGTGGGCGCATGAGGGTGGCCAACTCAAAGAGGATTTCGTCGGTCTCCGTTGTTCGCGTTGCCAGGGAGCGCTCGCGGTCAAGGGAGTACTCGCGCGCCGTGCCCTGCCTGCTCTTTGTGAGGTAGACGCCGGATTCCTCGAGCTTGGGGGTGTCTCGCGTGAACGTCTTGTGGAAGGAGGAATCTTTCACGTCGGTAAAGTAGCGCTCCTGAAGCTCGGTTGAGGAGAACTTCTTGTTTGGGCCGTTTATGAGGTCGACCGCGAATCTGGTCCTGTTGATGTCCCTGTGGCCGAGGGGCACGCCTTTCCTCGAGGGCTTCTTGCCTTTCCCTTTTGCCATGGGGCCTCCTCAAAACGCCAGTTTGGTGCGGAGTCGCGGACAACCTGTGCCTTGGGCGGGCGGCGAGGATTTTATTTGTCCGGGAAAGCGTTTGCCCGGATGATGGTGTCTCGCAGCGCAAACCCGTCGTATGGGCCTGATTATGCTGCTTTTTGGGCGGCTTTTCACCCCTGTTTTGGGACTTTGGGACACTATGGTTTCGCACCTGCCGTCCGCGGGTGCCAACCCGCACATAAAACTGCTGTTGGACGTATACTCAGTTTTTAACGACTGCAGGTAGCGGCCACGCCGCTATTCGGAAGGTGACCGGATGAGCGTTACGAAGGAATTCCTCGAGTATCTCAATACCGAGGTTGGCATTTCCCCGGCGACGAGCCAGGAGGAGCTTGACTGCGCCCGTTCCCTTGAGGGAGTCTTTTCGGCTCACGGGCTTAGTCCGGAGGTTCAGGAGTTTAAGGCGCCCACGCTTGCCGGCCTTCTCCACGGTGCTGTCATGGTCCTGCTCTTTGTGGGAGTCTTGCTCGTTGGCATCGGCAACCCCGCGCTGACCTTCGTGGGCTTTTTGCTTGTCGTGGCCGCCGTTGTGCTGCTGGCCCTCGCCTATACGGGCCGGGACTACATCGTCAAGGCGAGCCCCACCCAGCACAGCCAGAACGTCATCGGCTTTCACCCGGCCGAGGGAGAGGGCGCCTCTCGCAACCGTCCCATCGTGATCCTCGCGCACTATGACACCCAGCGCGTAGACCTCCTCTCTCGTCCGGAGGTCGCGGTGGCAAAGAAGTACCTTGCCAAGTACTTCCCGTACTTCATCGGCGTTGCCGGGGCTTGTGCCTTCATCCAGATCCTTGGCTTCATCCCCGAGGGGGCGCGTCGCACCTTCTGGGTCATCGGCGTCATCGCCTCCCTGCCCATGCTCGTCTGGGGCGTCTCCCTCATTGCCTCCCGCTTCCTTCCCTATGCCGCCGGCGGCGTCGACAACAAGTCTTCGCTCGCCGCGATGCTTGGCGTGATGGACCGCGTGAGCCCGGCCGGCAACCGTCCGGTGCCCGCCCCCAAGCCCGCCACCGACGAGCAGGGCAACGAGGGCGTCCATGATTCGGTCGTGACCCCCGCCCGTCGCGAGCCCGTTATGCGCGAGGTGGTCGAGGAGGTCATCGGAACTCGTCACGGCGAGGCCGTCATTCGCGAGCTTGGCATCCTGCCGGACACCTGCGACATCACCTACATCGCCCCCGAGGTTCGTCTCGTTGAGGTTCCCCAGCCTGCCATGGAGGCAGAGTCCGAGTCCGTCCAGGCCGCCGAGGTCGCGCAGGCCGCCGAGGTCGCGCAGGCCGCCGAGGTTGCCGAGACCGTTGAGTTCGAGGCCCAGCCCAGCATCGAGC